>NZ_JBFBJK010000027.1:0-122656 GCF_040686095.1 Streptomyces sp. NPDC086554 | reverse complement strand
CCGTCGAACTCATCGGCGGAGTGCGCTTCCCGGCCATCGGCGAACTGCCCTACCTGCTCACACTGGCGGGGCACGGGTTCTACTGGTTCCGGCTGACCGACCATCCACGACCTCCGGCCGCACCCCCGGTGCACCTTTGAAGGGACGTGTGTCTCATGCTGAAGACGGCTTCGCAGTCGCCCGGCAGCCTCAGTCCTCCCCAGCTGCTGACCTCGCTGGCCGGGCTCCTTCGCGAGTGGCTGCCGCAGCAGAGGTGGTTCGCGGGCAAGGGCAGGCCCGTGACGGATCTGGCCGTGCTGTCGACGACAGAATTGCACCCGGGGTGCCTGCACCTGCTGATCCGTACGGGACATGCCGGGCAGCCCGATGATTGCTACCAGTTGATCCTCGGCGTCCGCGAGGACCTGCCGCTCCGGCTCCAGCACGCGTTCATCGGCCGACCGGACACGGGCCCGCTCGCCGGACTCACCGTGTACGACGCCCTCCTGGACCCGTGGTCGGCGACGCTGCTCCTGGAACGCCTGCGGGTTCCCGGCGCCATGGGTCCACTGCGCTTCGAACGAGACAAGCAGGTCGTGGTTCCGGACGGACTCACGCCCCGGCTGATCGACGGCGAGCAGTCCAACACCTCCTTGGTGTACGGGGATTCCTTCATCCTGAAGCTGTTCCGCCGCGTCCAGTACGGCATCAACCCGGACCTGGAAGTGCCGCGGGCGCTGGCGCGTGGCGGCTGTGCCCGGGTGCCCGCGGCCGTGGCCTGGTTCTGGACCACCGAGCCGTGCAAGATGACGCTCGGAGTGCTCCAGCCCTTCCTGCGCGAGGCGACGGACGGCTGGACGCTGGCTCTCCAATCCCTCGCCGCGGGTGAGGACTTCAGTGACGAGTCGTACGAACTGGGCCGTGCCACCGCCGAAGTGCACCTGGCGCTGACCCGGTCGTTCGAGACGGAGCCCCTGGACCCGCACGGCGGCCGGCGGTTGGCCGCGGCGATGACGGACCGTCTGGAGACCGCCGCCC
This sequence comes from Streptomyces sp. NPDC086554, assembly GCF_040686095.1. NCBI lineage: Bacteria > Bacillati > Actinomycetota > Actinomycetes > Kitasatosporales > Streptomycetaceae > Streptomyces > Streptomyces sp. NPDC086554. The sequence goes on along the minus strand of NZ_JBFBJK010000027.1, from coordinate 121,639 downwards.
ATCAGGTGGCGGACCTCGTTCCGTACGTGTCTCGCCTGAAGGCCGCATACGGCGCGCTCGCGGCACGCGGGCTGAGCCGCCCGGCTCAGCGGATCCATGGCGACCTGCACCTCGGCCAGGTGCTCCAGGCCGGAAAGCGCTGGTTCGTCATCGACTTCGAGGGCGAACCGGCCCGGCCGCTCGCCGAGCGCCGGCACGCGCAGGCACCCGTACGCGATGTGGCGGGCATGCTCCGCTCCTTCGACTACGCGGCCTACACCCGGCGCCCTTGGGGGGCGCAGTGGGTCAAGCGATGCAGGGAGGCCTACTGCGCGGGGTACGCGGCGGAGTCGCCGTGGGATCCGCGTGCGGAAGCCGAGCTCCTGCGTGCGTACGAGACGGACCGAGCGGTCTACGAAGTGCTTTACGAGGCCAGGCACCGCCCCGACTGGCTGCCCGTTCCCATGGCGGCGATCGCCCGCCTCGCAGAGGAGAGTTGAGACCGTGGACACCATTGCCCGGCCCGTCGCCGATGTCCGTGACCGCATTCCCGAAGCCCCTCTCGACGCACAGGACAGACGGCGCCTCTTGTCGGGCACTCATCACGACCCGCACGCCGTACTCGGTGCGCACCCCGTGCCCGGAGGCACGGCCTTCGTGGTCCTGCGCCCCTACGCCCAAGCGGTGACGCTCCTCACCGACGGGCGATGCGTGCAGCTCAACGACACGGGCGACGGCTTCTTCTCCGGTGTTCTGCCGCTCGACGCGACGCCCGAGTACCGGCTGCGCGTGACGTACGACGGCCGGGACGGCGAGTACGAGGACCCCTACCGCTTCCTCCCCGCACTGGGTGAATTCGATCTGCACCTGATCGGCGAAGGCCGGCACGAGGAGCTGTGGAAGGCGCTGGGAGCGCACCCGATGACCCACCAGGGCGTGCTGGGCACCCGGTTCACGGTGTGGGCGCCCCATGCGCAGGGGGTCAGGATCTGCGGTGACTTCTGCCACTGGGACGGAGCCGCGTACCCCATGCGCTCGCTGGGCTCGACCGGCGTATGGGAGCTGTTCGTTCCCGGGATCGGGGATGGGGCCCGCTACAAGTTCGACATCACGCGCCCCGACGGAACCCACACGCTGCGCGCGGATCCCATGGCTCGCCGCGCGGAGGTGCCGTCCGCGACCGCCTCCGTCGTGACGGAGTCGTCCCACGTGTGGGCGGACGCCGAATGGATGGCACACCGCGCTGACCGCCCCGTCCACCGGGCCCCCTTCTCGGTCTACGAGGTCCATCTGGCGTCCTGGCGGCCCGGCCTCTCCTACCGCCAACTCGCCGACCAGCTCACCGATTACGTCACGGATGCGGGCTTCACCCACGTGGAGCTGCTCCCGGTCGCGGAGTATCCCTTCAGCGGATCCTGGGGCTATCAGGTCACCGGCTTCTACGCGCCGACCGCCCGCCTCGGCACACCCGACGACTTCAAGTACCTCGTCGACACGCTGCACCAAGCGGGCGTCGGCGTGATCCTGGACTGGGTCCCCGCCCATTTCCCCAAGGACGACTGGGCGTTGGCGGCCTTCGACGGAGAGCACCTGTATGAACCGGAGGACCCCCGACGTGCCGAACACCCCGACTGGGGCACCCTGACCTTCGACTACGGCCGGAAGGAAGTCCGCAACTTCCTTGTCGCCAACGCCACTTACTGGTGCGAGGAGTTCCACATCGACGGCCTGCGCGTCGACGCCGTCGCCTCGATGCTCTACCTCGACTACTCCCGCGAGGACGGGCAGTGGGCACCCAACGGGTTGGGCGGCCGGGAGAATCTGGACGCGGTGGCGTTCCTGCAGGAGATGAACGCGACGGTCTACCGGCGCTGCCCCGGAGTGGTCACGATCGCCGAGGAGTCGACGGCATGGGACGGCGTGACGCGGGCCACCCATGACACGGGTCCCGGCGGTCTGGGCGGCCTCGGCTTCGGCATGAAGTGGAACATGGGCTGGTCGCACGATTCCCTGGAGTACATCAAGCGCGACCCCGTGCACCGCAAGTACCACCACAACGAGATGACGTTCTCGATGGTGTACGCGTACAGCGAGAACTACGTCCTGCCCCTCTCGCACGACGAAGTGGTCCACGGCAAGCAGGCGTTGGTGTCCAAGATGCCGGGGGACTGGTGGCTGCGGCGCGCCAACCACCGGGCCTACCTGGGCTTCATGTGGGCCCACCCCGGAAAGCAACTCCTCTTCATGGGGCAGGAGTTCGCCCAGGGCGCCGAGTGGTCGGAGGAGGACGGCCTGGACTGGGGCCTTCTGGACCCGGACTATCCGGCGGAGCCGGACCACAGCGGCGTACTGCGGCTGGTCCACGACCTCAACCACGAGTATGGCTCAGCGCCGGCTCTGTGGGAGCAGGACACCGTGCCGGCCGGATTCTCCTGGGTCACGGCGGACGCGGCGGAGGACAACGTGCTCGCGTTCCTGCGCTTCGCGGCGGATGGCACTCCACTCCTTGCCGTGTGCAACTTCTCCCCGGTGGTCCGTCACGACTACCCGCTCGGTGTCCCGGACGCGGCCACTGTCTGGCGGGAGACCCTCAACACCGACCTGGCCCGCTACGGGGGAAGCGACGTCCGCAACCCGGACCCGCTGAAGCCCGCCCCCGAGACGGTCCACGGCCGACCGGCCACTCTGGGGGTGACCCTTCCTCCTCTGGCGACAGTGTGGCTGCGCCCTGAGTGACGGCGGGATCAGGAGCGGGCGCGGCCGGCTGCCCGGTCGATGCTGTCCTGCGCCAACTGCCGGTCGAGGGCGGCCCGGACCAGCGCCGCGGCCAGAACGCCCGGCTGTTCGTTCCCCGCGAGCCGGAGCAGCCCGGCGGTTTTCTGGGGCAGCCCGAGGCGCTCGGCCCCTTGCAGCGTCTTGGCATCGAGGTAGGGCGCGAACTCGGTCCACACGTCCTGCACTTCGCGCAGGAAGATGTCCGCGCCTACGGGTCCGAGCCCCGGTACCTGACGCAGCAGCCCTTTCAGGGCCGCCACGTCGCCGTCCGCCTGCTCACGCATCCTGCGCAGGTCGCCGCCCCATTCATCGAGCACAAGCCGGGCACCGTCACCGAGCTGGGTCGCGGTCCGTTCGTCATAGCGCCGGTAGCCACCGCGCCCCAGAGCATCGACCCGCTGCTGCCAGGAGGCGTCGGCCATCTGCCGTGGACCGCGCATCCCGGCGTCGTACAGCGCCCGCGCGCTCGCCACCGCCACGGATGCCCGGATACGGGCGCTGAGCAGACAGGACAGGACGAGCGTGCGGTAGAGCGGTTGAGGGGTGTCCGCCAGTCGGATCCCCGCCTCCGCCGCGTACGTCTGTCCCGAAGTACGCAGCAGCTCTCGCATCACAGCCTTCTGGCCGGCCATGTCTCCACCTCCCGCGCGCCGTACCCGGGGAACGCACTTCCACGCTAGGGCGAACGGGCTCACCCCGCACCGCGTGGTCACCTGCGCGGGGTGGTCGGTCAGCCCTTGATGCGGTCCCGTATCCACACGCCGGCCGGCTTGAGGACCCCGGTGCCCGCCCATTCGTCGCCGGCGCAGGTGCCTGCCTTGAAGACCGCTCCCGAGCGGGAGTCGTCGGAGTAGTTCCAGTTCGTCCAGGAGATGTTCTTCTGCTCCATGAGGTCGATGTACTTCTGCGACATCGCGAAGTCGTCGCCGCCGTCGCCCGACGCCTTCTGGGTGCCGAACTCGGTGACGAACATGGGGATTTCGTCGGCCGCCCGGGACAGTGTCCGGAGGTACTCGTCGTCGTGGTCGGCGGCGTAGAAGTGGAACGTGTACATGATGTTCTCGGCGTCGACCGGATTGTCGACCACCTCCCTCTCGTCCGCACCTTCGGAGACGCCGAGCGAGGACCAGGCGCGGGTGCCGACGAGCGCGATGCCGTCGGGGTCGTACTGCCGGATCACGGGGATGATCTCTTCCGCGTACGACTTGATCTCGGACCATTCGACGCCGCTGGGCTCGTTGGCTATCTCGTAGAAGACATGGGGCTGGTCCGCGTACTTCTTCGCCATGTCGGTGAAGAACTTCTTGGCAAGACCGGTGTTCGCGTTGGGGTCGCCCGGGGTGAGCATGTGCCAGTCGATGACGGCGTACATGCCGCGCTCGATGGCCTGGTCGACCACGCGCTGGGCGATCCGCGTGAACTTCGCCGGGTCTGTCTCGTAGCCGTCTTCCTGGACGTATGTGGAGACGCGCAGCACATCGGCCTGCCAGTCCTGCGCCAGGGCGTCGAGGGAGCCGTCCGTGAGGCACTGCTCGTACCACTGAGTGCCGTGCGAGCTCATGCCCTTGAGCTGAACGGCCTTGCCCTGCGCGGTGCACAGCGTGGTGTCGCAGAGCCTGAGCTGCCCGTTCTCGGCGACGGGTGATCCGGCCGGGGCCCTGACGGCGGCGTTCTCCTCTCCGGCGTCGGCGCTGAACTGCGGGGCGAGGGCGATGAGCGAGCCTGCGGCGAGGGCCGCGGTGAGGGTGATCCAGGGGCGTCGTCGGTGGAGGGTCGGGTGAGCCATGGGGGGTGCCTCCTGCGTTCGCGTCACTGTGTGGGGGAGGTGCTTCAGCGCGTGTTCAGGGGGTGCAGGTGGAGCAGCCAAAAGGTGGGGATGGCGGGAAAGTTAAGGTCCTTTCGAGCCCCCGTCAAGACTGACAGGAAAGTTTCCTGTTCTATGTACGCGATGGGGTGCGAATCGGCTGTCTCGAAGTTCGTGGCGGCCGGATGGGCTCTTGGTCTATACCAACAACGCCTGTCCCAGTATCCTCATCCGTGGCCGGTGGCACACCATCGGCAGCCTGGTGACCCCCCCCATTCGCCGCCTCCAGGAGGATCACGGTGAGAGTTCGCACCAGAAGCTCGGCGATCATCGGCACCATCTGCCTCGTCGCGTCCCTCGCCCTGACGGCCGCGTCCGCCGACGAGCCCGCCGCCCCGCGGCAGGCGGCACCGAAGGTCGCGCTCAAGAATGTGGCCACGGCCAAGAATCCATCCGCAGGCGCCGCCGGGCCTGGCGGCACGGTCTGGATCGCCGAACGCGCAGGCACCGTGCGGGTCTTGAGCGGGCAGGGGCTCGGTGAACCCGTCCTCGACATCTCCGGCGAGACCACCACCGACGGCGAACGCGGCCTGCTCGGCGTCACGTTCGACAAGGAGTTCGCGCACTTCTACATCTCGTTCACGAACCTCGAAGGCACCAGCACCGTGGACGAGTTCGCCGTGCGGGACGGCAAGATCCAGCCGGACACACGGCGCACCGTCCTCACCCAGACACAGCCCTACGCGAATCACAACGGCGGCGACATCAAGTTCGGCCCCGACGGCTACCTCTACATCGCGTTCGGCGACGGCGGCTCGGGCGGCGACCCGCACGGCAACGGACAGAACCTCGACACCCTGCTCGGCAAGCTCCTGCGGATCGACCCGAGGGGTGGCAAGCCGTATGCGATCCCGCCGGACAATCCGTACGTGGACGACCCGAACGCCAAGGACGAGATCTGGGCCTACGGGCTGCGCAACCCGTGGCGGTTCTCCTTCGACGCGGGCACCGGCGACCTGCTGATCGGTGACGTCGGCCAGAGCGCCTGGGAGGAGATCGACTGGGCCCCGGCGAACAGCAAGGGCGGTGAGAACTACGGCTGGTCCCAGATGGAGGGCAACCACCCGTTCCGGGACGGCACCGAACCCGCGAACCACGTGCCGCCGGTCCACGAGTACGACCGCACCGGCCTCGGCTGCTCGGTGACCGGCGGATACGTCTACCGCGGCGAAGCGATCCCGGACCTCAAGGGTCAGTACGTGTTCAGCGACTACTGCGACGGCACCGTCCGCTCTCTGCAGATCGAGAACGGCAAGGTGACCGGCGTACACGATCTCGGAGTCAACGGCGGCGAGGTCGTCTCGTTCGTGCAGGGCGACAAGGGCGAGCTGTACGTGCTCGACATCGGCGGCAGCGTCTCCCGCATCGACCCGGCGTGACGGGAACCGCATGCGATCCGGCCTGGCTCCGTGAGCCAGGCCGGATGCGGCCGACCTGCCCGTCAGCGGGTTTGCCGGACGCCGCGTCGCCAGACGTCGGTGATGGCGCGGCCGGCGGTGATGTCCCGGGTCGGGGCGCCGTCGACGAGTACGAGGTCGGCGCGTAAGCCTGGGGCTATGCGGCCGCGATCGGTCAGTCCGAAGTGCCGGGCGGTGACGCTGGTGGCAGCCGCCAGCGCTTCCAGCGGGGAGAGTCCGGCCTGGACGAGGAGCTCCAGTTCGCGGTGCAGGCCGTCGCCGTTGCGGGGAGCGAAGGGATTGGCGTCGGTGCCGGCCAGCAGATGACCTCGAAGTAGGCGAGCGTGCTCACCAGCGTCTGGCGCTCGTCGAGATGGCCCGTACCGACCGTGGGCGCGACCCGCTCCAGATACCGGAATGCCCTCCTCGGCGCGGCGCGCGGCGGACTCCCGCAGAAAGTCCAGCTCGTCCCGCGCCGGAAGCTCCTTCGTGCGCAGCACCTCGATGAAGGACCGCAGGGTCTGCTCGATCACCCGCCTGATGTCACCGCCCAGTTCCTCCGTGGGCAGCACGCCGTACGCGGGAATGCGCGAGGCCACGGGCCGGAACTGGACGTCATGACGCGCTGGTCCTCTCAACTCGTCGCTCCGGAAGGGAGGTTAGGGGACCATGAGGTGTGAGTCAGTGTCGGTGACGCCTCGGGGGACAGACGATGGCATTGGAATTCCACTTGCTCGGGCCGGTCGAAGCGCTGTGGGAAGGCCGTCCCCTGCGGGTGGGCGGGCCCAAGCCCCGTGCCCTGCTGGCCGCGCTGCTGCTGCGCGCCGGGCATGTGGTGCCTGCCGACGCTCTGGTGGACGTCGTATGGGGCGAGGAGCCGCCGGAGACGGCCCGGGCACTGATCCAGACCTATGTCTCGGCGTTACGGCGGGCCCTGCCGGAGGCGCGCCGGGGAGCGATCGAGACGCGGGCGCCGGGGTATGTGATCCGGCCAGACGCCGGTGCCGTGGACCTCGGGCGGTTCGAGGAGCTGGCCGCGGCCGGGCGGCGGGCCGCCGCGCAGGGGGACCACACCGCCGCCGCCCGGTTGCTGCGTGACGCCCTCATGGTGTGGCGCGGTCCCGCGCTCGGCGGGGTCGGCGAGGTGCTGCGGAGCGAGGCGGTACGGCTCGAGGAGGCCCGGCGGGCCGTGCTCGAGGAGCGCATCGCCGCCGAACTCGAATGCGGGGGGCGGGAGAGCGAGCTGATCACCGAGCTCAAGGGACTCGTCGGCGCCCACCCCACCAACGAGCGGCTGCGAGGACAGCTCATGCTCGCCCTCTACCGGGTGGGGCGGCAGGCCGACGCGCTCGCGGTGTACGAGGACGGACGCGCCGTACTCGCCGAGGAACTCGGCATCGATCCCGGCCCGGAACTCAGCCGGCGGCATGGATCGATCCTGCGGGCCGACCCTGTGCTGCTGCCCGCCGAGGGCGGTGCGGCGGCCGCCGACGTCTCGGCGCCGCAGGCGCCCGCCACGCCCCGGACCGTGTGCCTGCTGCCTCCCGCCATCCGGGACTTCACCGGGCGCAGGACGGAGATCGCCGAGGTCGTCGACGGGCTCACCGCACCCCGGGACGCGACGTCCGTCGTGGTGGTGTCGGGGCCGGCCGGCGTCGGCAAGTCCGCCCTCGCGGTGAAGGCCGCCCACCTGGCCATGGACGCCTTCCCCGACGGGCAGCTGTACGCCGAACTGCAGGGCACCGGCGGCCCCTTGCCGCCCGGCGACGTCCTGGGGCGGCTGCTGCGCGCGCTGGGTGCGGCGCCGCCCGAGCAGGCCGATGAGCGTGCCGACCTCTTCCGCAGCCTCGTCGCGGGGCGCCGCCTCCTGCTGGTCCTGGACGACGCCGGCAGGGAGGCTCAGGTGCGGCCCCTGCTGCCGGGCAGCGCGGGCTGCGGCGTGCTCGTCACTTCGCGGGCCCGGCTCGGCGGCCTCGACGGGGCCCGGCGTACCGATCTCGCCGTCCTGGACGAGGTTCGCAGCCTTGAGCTGTTGGCCCGGGTCACAGGACCTCAGGGCACGACGGATGATCCCGCCGAGGACGCAGCGGCCCGGCGCATCGTCACCCTGTGCGGTGGTCTGCCGCTGGCCCTGCGGATCGCGGGGGCCCGGCTGACCACCCGCAGGCACTGGACTCCCCGCGTCCTCGCCGACCGCCTCGAGGACGAGCGACGGCGCCTCGACGAGCTGGCCGTGGGGGATCTGGAGGTGCGGGCCAGCCTGGGTCTGAGCTACGAGTCGCTCGATGACGACGCCCGCACGGTGCTGCGCCGCCTGGCCGTCCTCGGCCCGTGCGACACGGCCCCCTGGATGGTGGCGCTGCTCGTCGACGGGGCCGAGGACGATGTGGAGGAGGTGCTCGAGCGGCTCGTCGACGCGCAGTTGCTGGACTGGACAGGCACCGACTCCGCGGGTCAGTCGCGCTATCGGGCCCACGATCTGGTGCGGGTGTACGCCGCGGAGCGTGCCGAGGCCGAGGACTCGCTCGAGGTGCGCACGGCGGCGGTGGGGCGGGCGCTGGCCGCAGGACTGCGCCTGGTGGAGCGGGTCGCGGAGGAGGCGCCTTCGGGGGTGGTCGTGCTGCGGCCCTATCTCGGAGGTTCGGCGAGCGTCAACCGGTCCGCCGGCGGGGCCAAGGCGGAGTGGGGCGAGGCGAGCACGCGAGGCCCCGGACCGGCCGCCGATGTGGGGGCGGCGACCACGCGGCGGGCGCTCGCCGATCCGTTCGCCTGGTTCGAGGCCGAGGCCGACACGCTCGCCACGGCCGTCGAGCGCGCGGCGGCCTTCGGCCTGCACACCCTCGCCTGTGCGGCGGCGACGGTGCTGTGCTCCTCGTCGTTCGCCGTCGGCAACCGTTTCGACGCCTGGTGGCGCAGCCATGACGCCGCTCTCGCCGCCGCCCGGCGTGCCGAGGACCGCGCCGGCGAGGCGCTGCTGCTCATCGGCCTGGGGCAACTGCGGTTCGAGCAGGACCGGTACGCCGAGGCGCAGGACTACTTCCGGCAGGCCGAGCCCCTGTGTGCCGCCATAGGCGATCTGCACGGCCAGGCCGCCGCCCTCGCGGGTCTCGGCGGCAACCTGCGGGAACTGGGTCAACTGGACGCCGCCGACGAGGCGTTAGGGCGCGCCGTCGACGTCTTCCGGCGCCTGGGCGATGACGCGGGCGTCGGTCTCGCCTGCCGGCTGCGTGGCTCCGTACGCATGGAACTCGGCGACCAGGACGAGGCGTCGGCGCTCCTGGACGTATCACTGGGCGCCTACCGGAGCCTGGGCAGCCGGCGAGGTGAGGCACTCACGCTGCGCACGCTGAGCCTGGTGCACCGGTCGCTCGGGGCGTACGAGGAGGCCGAGGAGTACGCGGGGCGAGCCCTTGAGATCCTCGCGGGCCTCGGTGATCCGCTGATGGCCGCGTACGCCGAACGGGCCCGCGCCAAGGCCCGGTTGAGGCTGGGACGTACGCGCGAGGCGGAGGCGGAGCTGCTCGGCGCGCTCGACGTCTGCCGGGCGTACCGGGACCGGTTCGGCGAGGCGTTGACCCTGCGCACGCTCGGCGAGTGCGCCCTGGCCGACGGGCGGCACCACGAGGCGGAGAAGCGGCTCACCGCCGCCGTGCGCCTGTGGGACGTACTGGAGTTGCGGCTGCCCCGGGCCCGCACGCTGCGCGATCTCGCGTCGGCGCGAGAGGCGTTGGGCGACGGGCAGGGTGCGGCGGCACTGCGTACGGAGGCGAAGTCCGTGTTCATGGAGTGCGGCACGCGGGAGCGCGACGAACTGTAAGCCGCTGTGAGTCGTGTTGCTGAGGGCTTACAGGCAAGCTGCAGAAGCCCCGGCGAACCTTGGTGATGTCGGAGGGAAACAGCCTCCGGCACCACGGGGAATCAACGGGGAAAGGACCACTGATGTCCAGCACGACGAGCAGCACCACCTACCGCCGCCCGGCGGTCGTGCTTCTGGCCACCGCTGTCGCGGGCGTCGTCGCCGCGGGGTCGCTGACCACGACCGCGTCGGCCGTACCGAGCCCCCTGCGCATGAACATCGTCAAGACGGCCACCATCGAGAAGGACAACCCGACGCACAACCGTGAGGAGGGGAACAACTGCAACTTCTACAGCGGGTACTGGAAGTACAGCGGCGACGACGGCTGCAGGACCTCGACCGGTGGCGTGAAGTGGCGCTCCAACAACTGGTGCGCCGACTTCGTCCGCTACGTGTGGAAGGAGTCCGGCGCCAAGACCAAGCACACCGACCCGTGGGCGGGTTCCTTCTACCGGGCGGCCAAGGCCGGCACCGGCAAGTGGCACAAGCGCGGCTCCTACGTCCCCAAGCCCGGTGACGCGGTGCTCTACGAATGGGGCCCCGGCAAGCCGAGCCTCGGCACCAACGGCTGGGACGTCGACCACGTCGGTGTCGTCATCCAGTACCGCAAGAGCGACAAGAAGTTGACGACCATCGAGGGCAACACCACGAAGACGTCGAGCGGCAGCGGCAAGGAAGGCGTCTTCAAGCGCACCCGGTACAACACCGAGCGCGGCGACGTCGTCGGCTACGTCTCGCCCGAACGGCGATAACGCCCACCACCTGCCTGCAAGGCCACCGCCCGACGGGGGCGCCCTGGGGAGAGTGCCGCACCGGCCTCTCCCCGGGGCGGGCGCGTGCGCCGCCGGCACTCTCCGCACGCAGGACTACGCACGACGACGAAGGACATGGCATGGCCCCGATCATCCTCATGAACGCGCCCGAAGTGGCCCACATCTCCGTCGTCGAGTGCGGTGAACCCCTCGTCGACCTACGGGAGTTGACCCTTCTCGCAGTGGACCCGCGACAGGCGGATCCGGACGGGGCGTACGCCATGGTCCGCGAGGGGGTCGCCATGCGCCTGGAGAGGGCGGCACGCCTGTTGCCGGACGGAGTGCGGCTGCTGGTCACCGAGGGGTACCGGCCGCTCGCCCTGCAGAGGCGGTACTTCGACGAGTACGCGGCCGAGCTGCGCCGGGCCAACCCCGGCTGGCCGGACGACCACCTGCGCACCCAGACAAGCCGTTCGCTGGCGCCGCCCGAGATAGGGCCGCACGTCGCCGGTGCCGCCGTGGACCTCACCCTGTGCACCACGGACGGCGACGAACTCGACCTCGGCACACCGGTCGACGCCAGCCCGGAGGCGAGCGGTGGAGCCTGCTACACCGACGCCCCGAACATCTCCGGCCAAGTACGCCGCAACCGGCTCGCCCTGTGCGCGGCGCTCACCACCGCGGGACTGATCAACTACCCGACGGAATGGTGGCACTGGTCCTACGGCGACCGCTACTGGGCGCTGCTGACGGGAGCCCCTGCCGCACGGTACGGGCCCATGTGAACAGCTGTGATCGGGGGACACATGCTGCGCATTCACTTCACCGCACCGGACCTCGCCCGGACACGAGTGGCGAGCGCGCCGGCTCTGATGTGGGAAACCGTACTGAGCACCCACTGGCTCCGGGACGGCTGCGCCGGCCTCCTCGGAATGTGGTGGCGCGGGCGGGTGCGGCCGAACCTGCCGCAACGGGCCCGGGCACTGGCCGAACTGATCCCGAAGCAGGGCTACTTCCCGGATTTCCTGACACCGCACACCACCACCCTGTGCCTCGCCGAGGCGGTGGGGCCCGTCCTCCTCACCCCGAGGAACGAGGTGCGCAACGACCTCGAACTCCTCGCCACCGGCAGGCCGTTGTCGCCGTGGGCCCGCGACCTCCATCGAGGCCTTGCCCCGGCGCTCGACCACCTCGACCGGTCCTTCCGGGACTACCAGCGGGTCGCGATCACACCGTTCCTCGGCAGCATCTTGACGCACACCGCACACGAACGAGCACGGGCCGGCCGACTCCTCGCCTCCGGCGGGGTGGAGGCGCTGCTCCGTGACCTTTCCCCGTCCGCGCGGTGGCGCGCCCCTGTCCTCGGCATCGACTATCCGGTGGACCGTGACCTGCACCTGGAGGGGCGCGGCCTGCTCCTCGTGCCCTCCTACTTCTGCCGCTGCCACCCGGTGACACTGGTGCGACAGGGGGAAGGAGTGCCGGTCCTGCTGTACCCCCTCGGCCACGAACCGTGGGACTCCGAGGCGGCGGACGACGACGTGAGCGACACCCTCGCCGACCTGGTGGGGTGCAGCCGCGCCGCGGTCCTTGAGGCGGCCGGCGCATGCAGCCAGAGCAACACGAGCCAACTCGCCCGCCGCGCGGGCCTGCGGCTTTCATCGGCCAGCGAGCACCTCACTGTGCTGCGGCGCGCCGGGCTGATCGTCAGCTCCCGCGAGGGCAGCAGCGTGCTCCACGAGGTCACCCCGCTCGGTGCCAGCCTGCTCTACCGGCACGTGTGAGCACACGGGGGGCCTTGACCCCTGGGTCCCCAGCCACTAGTTTGCGGTGGCCATCGACCTGAACTGCCGAAAGGGGGCGACCAGCGGATGAACACCAGCTCTGATCTCGGTCGCCTCGCCCAGTGCACGGTCTGGGTTCCGGGTCGGATCGCGCACGGCTGCTGAACACGCCGTTCTGATGCGCCCGTCTGCGGCGCATTCCGGGTTTCCCCTCCCCACTTCTTGGCGCGCCACTGTTGTGTGCCGTTTCGCGCCCGCTTCTCGCACGTGGCGCCTCTGAACACAGAAAGCTGCCTGAAAATTGGCGAACATGATGAATCGACCGATCGCGCACCGAATCGAAGGCCTGGCATGGTAGAGGCGCGGATCATAGTCAATGGGACAGAAGCCCCGATTTCACCGGCTGCGCCCCACGCCACAACGCTGGATTTTCTGCGTGAGCGTGGCCTCACCGGTACCAAGGAGGGCTGCGCCGAGGGTGAATGCGGCGCCTGCTCGGTCCTGGTGGCCCGTCCCGGGGTGAACAAGCCCACCGACTGGGTGGCGGTCAACGCCTGCCTGGTCCCGGCCGCGGCCCTCGACGGCCAGGAGATCATCACCTCCGAAGGTCTTGCCACCGCCGGTGAACCCGGTACGCCGCCCGCCCTGCATCCGGTGCAGAAGGAGATGGCGGTCCGCGGCGGTTCCCAATGCGGGTACTGCACACCGGGATTCATCTGCAGCATGGCCTCGGAGTACTACCGGCCCGACCGCTGTGCGCACGCGGACCCGACGGACAGCGCTGATGCGACGGTAAGCACTGACGCCGAGCACGGTCCGAACGGGTTCGATCTGCACGCGCTGAGCGGAAACCTGTGCCGCTGCACCGGATATCGCCCGATTCGCGATGCCGCGTTCGCTGTCGGTGCGCCCTCCGATGAGGACCCCCTCGCCCGGCGTCGCGAGCAGTCCCCGCCCGCACCGGTGGCCACCGAATACGCCCAGGACGGCAGGGAGTTCCTGCGGCCGGGCACCTTGGCAGAAGTGCTGCGGCTGCTGCGCGAGCGGTCCGACGCCGTGGTGGTCGCCGGCTCCACCGACTGGGGCGTGGAGGTGAACATCCGTTCCCGCAGGGCGGATTGTGTCGTCGCCATCGACCGTCTTGCCGAAATGCGGGAGCTGCGCGTCGCATCCGATCACATCGAGATCGGGGCGGCGCTCATGCTCACCGAGATCGAACGCCGCCTCGACGGCGAAGTCGCGCTCCTCGCAGAGCTGTTCCCGCAGTTCGCATCCCGGCTCATCCGCAACAGCGCGACCCTCGGCGGCAACCTGGGTACCGGCTCGCCCATCGGCGACAGCCCGCCGGTGCTGCTCGCCCTTGAGGCGTCGGTGGTGCTCACCGACGCCGACGGCGAGCGTGCGGTCCCGCTGTCCGACTACTTCACCGGCTACCGGCAGAGCGTGCGCCGTCCCGGCGAGCTGATCCGCGCGGTGCGCATCCCGCTGCCGCTGTCACCGGTCGTGGCCTTCCACAAGATCGCCAAGCGGCGCTTCGACGACATCTCCAGCGTGGCGGTCGCTTTCGCGCTCGACATCGAGGACGGGATCGTACGCAAGGCACGCATCGGCCTGGGCGGCGTGGCGGCGACCCCGATCCGCTCCCTGGCCACCGAGGCGGCCCTGGAGGGCAAGCCGTGGGCGGCTGGGACCGTCGAGGCCGCGGCTCGGGTGCTGCGGGGCGAGGGCACACCGATGAGCGATCACCGCGCCAGCTCCCTCTACCGTTCCGCGATGCTCGGCCAGAGCCTGCTGAAGCTGTACGCGCAGACCACTGAGGCGGTTTCCTCATGAGCCATTTGTCCGAGCGCCCCGAAAAGCCGGTCGTCGGCATCTCGATGCCGCACGAGAGTGCCGTCCAGCACGTCACCGGGACCGCCCTCTACACCGATGACCTGGTCCATCGCACCAAGGACGTGCTGCACGCGTACCCGGTCCAGGTCATGAAGGCCTGCGGCAGGCTCACCGCGCTGCGCACCGAGCCCGCGCTCGCCGTGCCCGGCGTGGTCCGCGTGCTGACCGGTGCCGACGTGCCCGGCGTCAACGACGCCGGCATGAAGCACGACGAGCCGCTGTTCCCCGACGAGGTCATGTTCCACGGCCACGCTGTCGCCTGGGTGCTCGGCGAGACCCTGGAGGCGGCCCGGCTCGGTGCGGCTGCCGTCGAGGTGGAACTCGACGAGAAGCCCTCCCTGATCACGCTGCGGGACGCGATCGCGGCCGAGAGCTTCCACGGCGCTCGGCCGATGATGGTGACCGGCGACGTCGACGCCGGCTTCGCGGACTCCGCGCACGTGTTCACCGGCAAGTTCCAGTTCTCCGACCAGGAGCACTTCTACCTGGAGACGCACGCGGCTCTCGCCTACATCGACGAGGCCGAGCAGGTGTTCATCCAGAGCAGCACCCAGCATCCTTCGGAGACCCAGGAAATCGTCGCACACGTGCTCGGTCTGCACAGTCACGAGGTGACCGTGCAGTGTCTGCGGATGGGCGGCGGCTTCGGCGGCAAGGAGATGCAGCCGCACGGGTTCGCGGCCGTCGCCGCGCTCGGCGCCAAGCTGACCGGCCGCCCCGTTCGGCTGCGGCTCAACCGGACGCAGGACCTGACCATGTCCGGCAAGCGGCACGGATTCAACGCCACGTGGAAGATCGGCTTCGACGCCGACGGCCGCATTCGGGCCCTGGACGCCACCCTGACCGCGGACGGCGGCTGGAGCCTGGACCTCTCCGAGCCGGTCCTCGCCCGTGCGTTGTGCCACATCGACAACACGTACTGGATCCCCAACGCCCGCATCGCCGGTCGCATCGCCAAGACCAACAAGGTCTCCAACACCGCGTTCCGCGGCTTCGGCGGACCGCAGGGCATGCTGGTCATCGAGGACATCATGGGCCGGTGCGCGCCGCTGCTCGGCCTGGATCCGACGCAGTTGCGGGAGCGCAACTTCTACGGGCAGGGCCAGTCGACGCCGTACGGACAGCCGGTCCTTCAACACGAACGGATCTCCGCCGTCTGGCAGAAGGTCCAGGAGAACGGCGGCATCGCCGATCGCCGGCGCGAGATCGCCGCCTTCAACGCCGCGCACCCGCACACCAAGCGGGCCCTCGCGATCACCGGCATCAAGTTCGGCATCTCGTTCAACCTCACCGCCTTCAACCAGGGCGGCGCGCTGGTGCTGATCTACAAGGACGGCTCCGTCCTGATCAACCACGGCGGGACCGAGATGGGCCAGGGCCTGCACACCAAGATGCTGCAGGTGGCCGCGACCACACTGGGTATCCCGCTGCACAAGGTGCGGCTGGCCCCGACGCGAACCGACAAGGTGCCCAACACCTCTGCCACCGCGGCCAGTGCCGGGACGGATCTCAACGGAGGGGCGGTGAAGAACGCCTGCGAGCAGCTGCGGGAGCGGCTGCTGCAGGTGGCCGCCACCCAACTCGGTTCGAGCGCATCGGACGTACGCATCGTCGAGGGCGTCGCGCGCACCCTGGGCAGCGACAAGGAGCTGGCCTGGGACGACCTGGTGCGCACCGCGTACTTCCAGCGCGTTCAGTTGTCGGCGGCCGGTTACTACCGGACCGAGGGTCTGCACTGGGACGCGAAGACGTTCAGGGGCTCGCCGTTCAAGTACTTCTCCCATGGCGCCGCCGCGGCCGAGGTGGAGGTGGACGGCTTCACCGGGGCGTACCGCATCCGGCGGGTGGACATCGTGCACGATGTCGGCGACAGCCTGTCCCCGATGATCGACATCGGTCAGGTCGAGGGCGGTTTCGTACAGGGCGCGGGCTGGCTCACCCTGGAGGACATGCGCTGGGACGCCACGGACGGGCCGAACCGCGGCAGGCTGCTGACCCAGGCCGCGAGCACGTACAAGCTGCCGAGCTTCTCGGAGATGCCGGAGGAGTTCAACGTCACGCTCCTGGAGAACGCCACCGAAGAGGGCGCGGTCTACGGGTCCAAGGCGGTGGGCGAGCCTCCGCTGATGCTGGCGTTCTCCGTACGAGAAGCCTTGCGGCAGGCCGCCGCGGCGTTCGGGCCGAGCGGGGTCAGCGTCGAGTTGGCCTCGCCCGCTACGCCGGAGGCGGTGTACTGGGCGATTGAGGCGGCGCGCCAGGGCGATGCTTCCTGGAACGGTCACGTCGGCAAGGGGTCTGGAGCCAACGGGTTCGCCGGCAACGACGACAACCGAACCGCCGCCAAAACGCTGAGCGGTGCCTGACATGACGTGGGTCGCCGCGGTCGCGCGGTTGCGCGCACGCCGGGAGCCCGGGGTGCTCGTGACCGTCGCGACCGTGCGCGGCCACGCCCCGCGCGACGCCGGTGCGAAACTCGTCGTGGGGGAGAGCGAGACGTGGGGCTCGATCGGCGGAGGCAATGTCGAGGCCGTCGCGATCGACCGGGCCCGGGAGATGATCGCCGCGTCCAAGCCGGAACCGGAGCTGATCGACTTCGCCCTGAACGACAAGGTGACCAACCAGCACGGCGTGCAGTGCTGCGGCGGCACGGTCTCCGTGTTGCTCGAACCGCTGGCGGTGGTACGGGCGGTGGCGATCTTCGGCGTCGGGCACGTCGGCCTTGAACTGGCGCGCATCCTGGCACGCCAGGACCTCGACCTCCACCTGGTCGACACCCGCTCCGACATCCTCACCGAGGGGCGTCTCGGCGTACTGGCGGACGCGGTCGGCCAGGTACACGTGCACCACACACCGCTGCTGCCCGAGGAGGTGCTGGAGGAACTGCCGCGCGGCACCCACATCCTGATCATGACCCACGATCACGCCGAGGACGCCGCTCTGTGCGACGCCGCCCTGCGCACCACTCATCTCGGCTCCATCGGGCTGATCGGGTCGGCGGCCAAGTGGACACGCTTCCGCAAGCGCCTCGCCACCGAGGGCGGTCACGACGAGACCACCATCGATCGGATCAAGACCCCGATCGGCCTGGCGGACATCACGGGTAAGGAACCCGCGACCATTGCCGTGAGCGTCGCCGCCGACCTCCTGCGCACGTTCGAAGTCGAGGGGGACTGACTCTGCGGCCGCGGTGCGCGTGGCATCATGATCACCTCTTTGGCGTGATCATGATGAGGAGGAGCCGTGAGATCGGCTGTCAGGAAGTCCTCGGGGATGTTGGCCGGGAAGGCCATCCGGCCGTTGCTTGCGACGGTGCTGTCCGTCGCTGTGCTGGCCGGTGCCGTGGCCTGCGGGTCCGAGGATGACGGGAAGGGCGACAAGGACGACAAGGGCGCGCAGGACGCCGGGGCGCAGGCCGGCAGCGGGCAGGTCGTCCAGGCCGCCGGTGCCGCGCCGAAGGCCCAGGAGGGCGGCGCGGTCAAGTTCGAGTTCGAGCAGGGCTGCAAGCAGGTCAAGGCGGCGCTCGAAGGGTTCCTGAAGAAGGGGCTCGACAGCATCGGCTGCTGGGAGAGCGCGAAGCTGCCCGAGCCCGAGGTGAAGACGGCCTCCGAGATCACGTCGCTGGCGGGCCGCCAGTGCCGGGCCCAGCCGGGCCGCTGGTTCTACACGCGCACGGACGCCTGCGGCCGCGTGTCCCTCACGTACACAGTGATCGACCTCAAGACGAAGCGGACGACCGGCAGGGCCGTGTTCACCGCGACGCAGGAGATCCAGCTCGACCCCAAGGAGCACAACGGCAAGACCTCCATCAAGGAGGGGCTGTGGCACACCGAGAACACGCTGCGGCTCGACGCCGCATCGGGCTCCGCCAGGGGGCTGCGGGCGTCGTGGAAGACCGCTTGCTCGGGCGGCGCGTGCGCGGCCGACAACGCGTGGTCGGGGTCGGTACCGATCAGCAAGGGCCGGATCCTCGACGGCGCCACCAGCCATGTGTGGAAGGGGGCCGTCCCGGTCCAGAGCTTCCGCGCGAAGAACACCGTGACCATCCTCGGTGCGGGCCAAGTCCTCATCTCCCCGGCCTGGTTCGCGCCGCCCATGAAGCTCAGGTGCGACCGGACCTTCGGTGACTCCCGGTACCCGAGCGGCAAGAACGTCGGCTGTGTGTTCCCCCAGGCGGTGCCGACGATGAAGCTGCCGCTGCGGAACGCCGGACAGGCCAACGTCGCCTGGTCGATGCGGAACCTCAAGGGTCACTGGGGCTGGCAGGGCCGGGGCAAGCCGCTGACCCGCCTCGCCGACGAGGACAAGTCGGACGCCAACCGCAACAAGATCTGCCACGACGGCACCTTCAAGGCCGACCCGCAGGTCCCCGACGACAGTTGCGACGAGTTTCCGTTCGCCAAGACGCGGCAGAGCGGCGGGCAGCGGAAGCTGGCGGGCAAGGACTGCGCGGAGATCCGCCCCCACAAGGAGACCAGCGGCAGCCGCAAGGGCCAGTGGACCATCTACTACGTCAGCAACGTGACCCCGAGCAGTGAGTGCACCATCGGGCACGTGCCCAACAAGCAGAACGGCTCGGTCGGTGGCTCACTGAGCGGCTTCTACCAGAAGCAACGGGTCATCGACGGCGAGAAGTTCTGGCTCAGCGTCGGCTGACCGCGGGGCGGGGCGGGGCGGGCGGGGCGGTGCGGGGCGGGGCGTGCGGTTCGGCTACCGACCCGCCCCGCCTCACTCGTCGTACGCCGGAAGCCTGGCCATCAGGCCGAAGGTGACCTGGTGCGGGCCCAGGGTGACCCCTGTGTAGTCGTGCAACAGCGCCAGGGCACGCAAGTTCGGCGAAGCGCCGCTCTCCGGGTCGAAGAAGCCCGCACGGCCCATCTCCGCCACGAGCCGATCCGGGTCCTCGCCCCGCTGCTCGTGCCGGAGTTCGGGCTGTCGCGTGTCGAACTTGGTGATCAGCGTCCCGTCCACCCAGTGCTCGACGAAGCCCAGCGAGTCGCCGTTGTAGCAGCCGATCAGCCGGGTGCCGCGCGATGCGGCGGCGAGACGCTCGTCGTCGAAGGCCCAGGTGCTCGCCGGCTCGAAGGCGAAGGCCCAGCCCTCGGCGACGCCGCCGTGCACCGCGCCGAAGTCCCAGTAGTCCTCCAGCGCCTCGTCGCGCAACGCGCCGACCTCGTCCGCGTCGTCCGGCTGCCGGATGCTCTCCGGCTCACCACCGATGCGTACGAGCACTTCGCGGCCGGTCAGGCCCTGGACCAGGGTCAGGCTGTGCGCCGTGTGGATCTCGGCGATCCAGGCCAGCGGATTGGTCATCGTGCGCTGGAGGTCGACTTGAACCGGGCGAGTGCCTCAGCGGAGTTCATCGCTTCCCCAGCTTCCCTTCGATCAGTTCCATGGATGTGCGTGGCGTGTTGGGCGCCGCACGCATGATCCCATAGCGCTCAGCGAGCAGCCGCACCTCGGGGTGTCAGTGATCAGTCGGCACGATCAGCGACGCTCGGGAACCGTTTCGCCGGATCCTGCGTGACCCTTTGACGGTGTTGTCGGCTGGTGGTGAGGGGATCGAATGAGAGCGCGGGCGATGGCGAGCGTGGCGGTATCCGCCTGTGTGGTGCTGGTGGCGTGCGGGTGCGGTGCGGACAAAGCGGAGGAGAACGCGGACGCGAAGCCTTCGCGGCCGTCCGCATCCGCGCGGTCCGAAGAGCCGTCGGCCACGCCGTCCGCGTCTGCTCCGGCCGAGAAGCCCTCGGCCGAGCCGACCGGCGACCAGCCGGGGCCCAGGACGAAGGAGGGCGCGATCCTGCGGTACGAGCAGTACCTCCACGCGCTGGGCCGTGAGGACATCGACACGGTCTGCGAGGTGGCCGGGCCCGCCGCGAAGAAGGCACAGGACCAGGGGTTCGGCCCGTGCAAGTCGACGTACACGGCCGTGTTCCAGATGATCTCGCCCGCGCAGAAGAAGGCCCTGAAGACCGCGACGGTCGACCCACAGCGCATCGCTGTGCGCACGCCCGACAAGATCGAGATGCCGGTCGAGGCGGTCAGGGCCGACGCAACCTTCTCCGAGAGCGACCTCGGCAGCTACACCCTGGAGTACCTCAAGAACGATTGGTACATCACCGACTGACCTCGCCGACGCCTTCCCGCACCTGCGGCACCTGGTGTTCTCCACGACGCTCACCGAGAGCCCCGACCCGGCCGTGGAGCTGGTCAGCGGCGACCCGGTGGCAAAGGTGCGGGAGTTGAAGCAGGAGGACGGCAAGGACATCTGGCTGATCGGCGGCGGCGAACTGGCGGGCGCCCTTTACGCCGAGATCGACCAACTGATCGTCAAGCTGGGCCCGTTGACGACCGGCACCGGCATTCCCCTCTTCGGCCGCAGCGCCGCTTTCGACCCGCGCGTCTGGAACCTCACGGACCACACCATCCTGGACAGCGGGGCGGCCTTCCTCACCTACACCCGCGGCTAGGGCCTGTCCTGCGGATCCTTTGCGTTGCCGAAGTTCCAGGGTGCCCGAATGACGGCCACCGGTCGGCGGCCCACTCCCGCCAGCCCGCCCACCCGGGGGGCGGGCCGGCGGACGCGCGGCCTCCCAGCTCCGCTGCGTCGGGCTCCTCGAAGTGCGCACGCCCATACAGGATGTCGGCCTCGGCCATCGGGAACGTCTCCTCGGCGGCGGTCGCCCGGCGATGGGCGATCCGGGCGCGCTGGGTCTCATCGTCCACGGGCAGGTAGACCATGCGGAAGTACGCGTCCTCGGCCTCCACCAGCCAGCGGATCGCGGACCGTTCGTCCCGGGACCAACAGCCGTAGTCCACCACGACGTTGGTGCCCAGTTTGACCGCCTCCAGAGCGAGCCAGAGCATGCGCCCCTCCAGCACGTCGCGCTTCCCGTCCGGCTCCGCTTCGCCGAACAGGGGAAGCGTCCAGTCGTCGGAGCGTGTTGCCAAGGCGTTGATCTTCTCTTCGGCAACCGCGGCGTCCTGCGCGGAGCGCAAGATCCCGTTGATCACCTTGCGGTGATCAGACCAACGCCCGCCCCTGCGCCCGCCGCCCATCGCCCACACCCGCAACCACCGCCCCATGCCCACCGACAAGTTCCGGCCGAACAAGTCCTGGGCGCAACCCAGTTGGCAGTGCCGGGGCGTCTCGGGGTTGCCGGTGCGGCAGGCCGGGGAACTCCCGTCGTCGCAGGTCGCAAGGCGTGTCTTCGTCGCCGAGGTATGGGTAAGCAGTGATCGATCTGTGACCCATCTTCAAATCATGGGCACAAATTCCACACATCCCTCTCTTCAGATGGGCTCCGATGGTCTAGATTGACCCTGCTTCACATGGGGACACGAGGCGACAAATAATGATCTATGGGTCACCTCGAGTCTGGAAGGGACATGCAAGACCGCTGCCGCCAGGGCGGGTTGCTCAAGTAGCGCCGACGTAGCCGGGATGCATGTGTGGGGGCCGGGGGGCCTCCCAGGGGGAGGAACGGTGTTGGGCGATGACCACGTCGAATTACTGGGGACCGGGGGGCTTTTGTGCGGCAGGGGGGATTAGTCGGCCCTTTATCGCCGGCGGGCGGGAGCCTGGCGAATGGGGCGATCAGCAGGCCCGCGATCGACTGGGAGCAGCGGTACCGCCGTACCGTGATCACCAGCGACACCGTGGCCACCGCCTTGGTGGTGGCGGCGATCGGCAACTTCTTCGGGGTCCGGGACGCGGCCAACTGGCACGAGAAGTGGGGAATTCTCGCATTCGGCACCGAACTGCTTGTGCTGGGAGCGCTGGCGGTGAGCCGGTCGTGGACTCCGGCCGTACTCGGCCAGGGAGCCGAGGAATTCCGCCGTCTCGGACGCTCGCTGTTCACGGCGACCGTCGTCCTGGCGCTCGGCGGAATCGCCCTCACCTCACGCAACATCAAGCTCTGGATCTTCGTCGCGATCCCCGCGATCGCGCTCGTCACCATGACCGCGCGGTATCTGCTCCGCCTCCGGCTGCACAAGCAGCGGAAGGAAGGGCGGTGCCTCAGACCGGTGCTCGCCGCCGGGAGCCCGGCCACCGTGCGCGACCTGATCAACCGAACCCGTAAGTTGCCGCACCTCGGCTGGCGGGTGGACGGGGTGTGCACGACGGACGGCCTCGAGGCCGACGGTGACCAACTGGACGGAGTGCCGGTCGTCGGCCGTCTTGCGGACGTGGCCAATCACGTCCGCCGCGACGGCTACCGCGTCGTCGCGGTCACGCCGGACCCGCACTGGTCACCGGACCGGCTGCAGCGCCTTGCCTGGAACCTCGAAGGCAGCGATGCCGAGATGGTCGTGGCCCCCGTGCTCATGGAGGTGGCAGGACCGCGGCTGCACGTCGACGCCGTCCTCGGGATCCCGCTGCTGCGGGTCAGCATGCCGACCTTCACCGGGGGGCGCCGGGCGATCAAAGGGGTCGTCGACCGGATGGGCGCGGCGCTCCTGTTGATGCTGTTCGCGCCGCTGATGGTGCTCGTCGGGCTGCTCGTCCTCGTGGACAGCCGCGGCGGGGTGTTCTACCGCCAGCGCAGGGTCGGCAAGGACGGCCGCGAGTTCACCATTCTCAAGTTCCGCACCATGGTCGCAGGGGCTCACGGGGCACGCGCCGAGCTGGCGGGCCACAACGAGGGTGCGGGGCTGCTGTTCAAGCTCCGCCGGGATCCGCGGGTGACCCGGCTTGGAGCAGTGCTGCGCCGGTACTCGATCGACGAGCTCCCGCAGTTGTTCAACGTACTCACCGGATCGATGTCGCTCGTCGGCCCGCGGCCACCACTGCCGGAGGAGTCCGCCGCATACGGCCCGGACATCCGGCGGCGGCTGCTCGTCAAGCCCGGGCTCACCGGTCTGTGGCAGATCAGTGGACGCAGCGACCTGCCGTGGGAGGAGGCGGTCCGCCTCGACCTGCGGTACGTGGAGGACTGGTCGCTCGCCCTGGACACAGTGATCTTGTGGAAGACGCTGCGCGCGGTGATCCATGGCCAGGGGGCGTACTGATGCGCGGGGGGCTGCGACTCAACGGTCCCGCCGCCGCGCGGACCGCAGGCCGAAAGGGCCTGCCTTGGGGGAGGAACGCGTCATGAGAGTCAGCGTTTTCGGGCTCGGCTACGTGGGCTGTGTGTCGGCCGCGTGCCTGGCCAGCATGGGGCACGAGGTCATCGGGGTGGACGTCAACCAGGCGAAAGTCGACCTGGTCAACGACGGCAAGGCCCCGGTGGTCGAGGAGCGGATCGGCGAACTCACCGCGGAAGTCGTGCGGACCGGAGCGTTACGCGCCACCCGTGACGTCCGCGAGGCGATCATGGGCAGCGAGGTGTCGCTGATCTGCGTGGGTACGCCGTCGGAGCCCAACGGCAGCTTGTGCACCACGTACTTGGAGCGGGTCACCGAGGAGATCGGCTCCGCCCTTGCCGAGCGGGGCGGGCGGCACACCGTCGTGTTCCGCAGCACCATGCTCCCGGGCACCTGCCTGAACCTCCTTCTACCGATCCTGGAGAAGTACGTCGGCGGCACGGCCGGTGTGGGCTGGGCTGACGTGGGGGTCGCGGTCAACCCGGAGTTCCTGCGCGAGGGCACGAGCGTGCGGGACTTCTTCGACCCGCCCAAGACCGTCATCGGTGAGCTCGACCCGGCGAGCGGCGACGCGGTGACGGCGCTGTACGACGGTTTGCCCGGCGAGGTGTTCCGGGTGCCGGTCCCGACGGCCGAGGCGATCAAGTACGCGGACAACGCGTTCCACGGCCTCAAGATCGGCTTCGCGAACGAGCTGGGCGCGGTGTGCCAGGCGCTCGGCGTCGACTCACACCAGGTGATGGACGTGTTCCTGGCCGACCGCAAGCTGAACGTCAGCCCCGCCTATCTGCGGCCCGGCTTCGCCTTCGGTGGCTCCTGCCTGCCCAAGGACCTGCGCAGCCTCGTCCACGCGGCGCAGCGGGCCGACGTATCGGTGCCCATCCTCGCCCATGTGCTGCCCTCCAACTCAGCGCATCTGCAACGCGCGGTGGAGCTGGTCGAGCGCACCGGCAAGCGCCGGGTGGGCCTGTTCGGGCTTTCCTTCAAACCCGGCACCGACGACCTCCGCGAGAGCCCGCTCGTCGAGCTGGCGGAGAGACTCTTCGGCAAGGGGTACGACCTGAAGATCTACGACGCCAACGTGAGCCTCTCCCGGCTGATCGGCGCGAACCGCGAGTACATCGAGACCCGCCTTCCGCACCTCGGACAGCTGCTCGCGGACTCCGTCGGCGAAGTGCTCGAGCACGCCGAGGTGTGCCTGGTCGGGACGAGGGATCCGGCCGTGCTTTCGGCGCTGCCCCATGGGGACCGCCCGGTGATCGTCGACCTCATCCACCTTCCCGACGCCGAGGCGCGTCGGGCCGAACCGGGGTACGTGGGCCTTGCTTGGTGACACATCGTTCGATGACACAGCCGGCGGCGACCGGACGGACCGGCGCGCGCTGATCCTGGTGGAGAACCTGTCGGTGCCGTTCGACCGGCGGGTGTGGCAGGAGTGCACGACGCTGCGCGACGCGGGGTGGGAAGTGCACGTCATCTGCCCCCGGGGGGAGAAGCGGGACACGGAGCCGGAGGCGGTGATCGACGGGGTGCGGATCCACCGCTACCCGTTGCGCGCGGCCACCGGGGGACCGGCCGGCTATCTGCGGGAGTACGGATCGGCGCTGTGGCACACGGCCCGGCTTGCCCGCAAGGTCGGCCCGGTCGATGTGGTCCACGCCTGCAACCCGCCCGACCTGCTGTTCCTTCCGGCGCTGTGGCTGAAGCGGCGCGGCGCGCGGTTCGTCTTCGACCAGCACGACCTGGTGCCCGAGCTGTACCTCTCCCGGTTCGACCGCGGCGAGGATCTGCTCTACCGCGCCGTGTGCGCCCTTGAACGGCGGACCTACCGGGCCGCCGACGTCGTCCTCGCCACGAACGAGAGCTACCGCGACGTCGCGATACGCCGTGGCGGTCAGCGGCCGCAGGACGTCTTCGTGGTGCGCAGTGCGCCCGCGGTCGAGCGGTTCCAACCGGTGCCGCCCGAACCGGAGTTGAAGCGCGGCAAGCCTCATCTGCTGTGCTACCTCGGCGTCATGGGACCTCAGGACGGCGTCGACTACGCCTTGCGAGCCCTCGCGAAGCTGCGCGACGAGCTCGGGCGGACCGACTGGCACGCGGTGTTCGTCGGCTCCGGCGACGCCTTCGACGCGATGCTGGAACTGTCCCGGCGGCTCGGGCTCACCGAGCAGGTGCAGTTCACCGGGCGCATCCCGGACGCCGACCTCGTGCGCTACCTCTCCACCGCGGACGTGTGCCTGTCACCCGACCCGCGCAATCCGCTCAACGACGTATCGACCATGAACAAGGTCCTCGAGTACATGGCGATGGGTCGGCCGATCGTCTCGTTCGACCTCCGGGAGGCGCGCGTCTCCGCCGGTGACGCCGCCCTCTACGCGCCCGCCAACGACGAGGCCGCATTCGCCGAGGTCATCGCGCTGCTCCTCGACGATCCGGAGCAGCGGGCCCGGATGGGCAAGATCGGCCAGGAGCGGATCGGCGGGCCGCTCTCCTGGCGGAACTCGCAGGCGTCGCTGCTCGCCGCCTACGCCGCCGCCTGCGGTGACCACACTCCGGGGCCGACGGGCAGGACGGCCCGAACGGTCCGAACGGCCCGAACGGCCCGAACAGGGAAGAGGCCGCGGCGTTGAACGATGACACGATCCGCCTGGTCACCATCGGGCGGATTCTCCGCCGGCGCCGGCGGCTTCTCGCCGTCCTCACCGTGGTCGGCGCGCTCGTCGGCTACGGCGCCTCGGCGCTGCTGTTTCCGCCGCGGTACACGGCGTCGGCATCGGTACTGCTGCCGGGGCAGTGGGAAGAGCGCGAGCTGCTGACCCAGGTGGACATCGCGATCAGTTCGTCGGTGGCCGACCGCGCGGCCGCCGAGCTCGATTGGAGCGGCGTCAGCGGCGGCGAGCTGCGGGACAAGGTGACCGCCAAGGCCGCCGACGGGAACATCATCAAGATCTCGGGTACGGCCGAAAGCCCGGAGCGAGCGCAGCAGCTCTCCGACCAAGTGGCCAAGGAATTCGTCACGTTCGCCGCGCGGCTCACAGGCGGCGCCACCGACTCCGAAGCCGCCACGGGCCCCGAGGCGCTGCGGAAGAAGGTCCAGGAGACCAACCGCCGCATCACCGACCTGGCCAACGCGGCCGATCCGGGACAGACCGTGGAGAGCGTGCAGGCCCGCACCGCGCTCGAGAAGCTGCGCACCTCGCTGGAAGAGGCCATGACGAAACTGGAACAGGCCGACCCGGCGAACGACAAGGCCGGCATGGTCGTCATGGGCCCCGCGGCCCGGCCGTCCGGCGAGGCGCCGCCGACGCGAATGCAGCTCATCGTGGGCGGGGCACTGCTGTTCTTCCTGGCCGCGGTCATCGCCCATCTCACCGCCGCACGGACGAATCGCCGACTGCGCACCGAACCGGAGATCGCCGCGGCGCTCGGCTCCACGCTCCTCGGCACCGTCGACGTACTCGACGAACCGTCCGCGCACTGGCCGGAAGACCGCGGCCCGAGGGCCCGGATCCGCCGGTTCCTCGGCATCGACACCCGGTGGGACCTGCCGACCCCGCAGCGCTCCGGCGACGAGGCGGGCAGAAGGATCCGCTACCGGCGGGTGTGTGCCCGCCTCCGGACCCACCTGCCCGCCCCCCGGCGACTCCTCGTCGTCGTACCGGACGGCGACGAGATCGCCCACCGGGCCGCTGGGCAGCTCGCCGCCGAGGCCGCGAGCGATCTGCTGCTCCGGGTGGTGGAGGTCTCGGTCGACCGGCCGACCGTACCGGACCGCGGCGCGGAGTCCGGTGCCCTGGTCGTGCTCAGCGCGGGACGCTGGACCACGGAAGAGGTCGCAGGCATTGCCGAGGCGTGTGCGGACGGCAGGCATGAGGTCGTCGGTGTCGTCGTCGCAGGACCGGTACGGGCGCGTCCGACGCGGTCCGCCGACCATCCTGCGGACCACGCCACTGAGGCGCTCGCGGCGCGCGGCAACGCGACGGGAGGTCCGGCGTGACGACGAACACGACTTCTGAGTCGTCGGCGGCCACTCCGCTCTTCGACCTGCAGGCGCTGGTGGTTTCGGTGCGCAGGCGCCGCCGCCTCTGGTGCTCCCTGGCACTCCTGGGACTGCTGGTCGGCGTGGCGGTTGCGGTCCTGCTGCCGCCGCCGCCGAGCGCGCGGACCAAGGTGCTTGTCGCGCACGCGGAGGATCAGCCGAACGACATGGGAACGCTGATCCGCACCGACGTCGCCGTACTGGGGACCACGCGGATCGCTGACGAGGCCCTGCGGTCGCTCAAGTCCTCACAAGCCCCTGAGGACTTCATGCAGGAGTACCGGGGCACCGGCCTGACCAACAATCTGCTGCAGATCGATGTGACAGGTGACAGTGACGCGGATGCGGTGGCCCGGGCCGAGGCGCTGGCCGACGCGTTCGTCGCGGACCACGTGCGGCGGATGCGGGAAACCGCGAAGGCCGAGGCCAAGGCCCTCCTCGACCAGCGTGACCGCATGCGGGGCGAACTCGCCGAGGTCAACAAGGAGATCGGAGACCGGTCGCCGGAGACGGAGAGCGACCCGAAGGAGTCGGCGAGCGTCGAGACGCTCTTCGCCCGCCGGGCGGAACTCAACTCGCGGATCGCCGACTTCGACCAGCGCGCCGCGGAGGCGCGCACCGGCACACCCAAGGTCATCGCAGGCACGCAGATCGTGGACGCCGCGCGCCCGGTGCAGCACTCCCTGCCCAAGGCCGCTGCCACCAACGCCGCGATCGGCCTCGTCCTCGGGCTGGTCCTCGGGCTCGCGCTTGCCGCGATCCGCACGGTGGTGGCGGACCGCCCCGTGCTGCGCCGGGACATCGCGGCGAACCTGGGCGCCTCGGTCATCGCGGAACTGCCCCACCGGTCGGGCAAGTTGTGGCAGCGCCGACGGACCCGCGTGGCACGCGAACGGCTCACCGGGACCCTCGTCCGTACCGTGCGTGGCTCCGCGGAAGCGGAACCACTCTCGCTGCTTGAACTGGGCTGCGCGCGCAGTACGAGCGTGCTCGCTCTGGACGTCGCGGCGGTGCTGACGGCGGACGGCGGTCCTGTGACCGTCATCGACGGTCTGCCGGGCCCCCAACTCGCCAACCGCCGGCGGCCGGGAGGCCCGACCGTGGTCGGCGGCGAGCGAGCCGGGTCCGTGGCGCATCAGGAGCGCAGGATCGGCGTCGGCTCCGTTGCGCCCGGTACGGCGTGGACCGACCTGCAGTACCTCGGCACCCGGACCGTGCTCGTCGTGCGCGCCGGGCAGGGCAGCGCCGCATGGCTGCACACCGTGGCGCGGCAACTCGCGGACCAGCGCATTCCGGTGATCGGTGTGGTGCTTGTCGACCCCGATCCGAGGGACAGGACCGACGGCACGCTGTGGGACGGGCCGCACACCGCGCTGCGCGGCCGGATCGAGATACCGGCCCGGCAGAACGGGACGGGCCAATGGCGGACGGAGCGGCTGCCGGTATCGGCCGCACGGGGCCCGGACAACGACCAGGAAGCGCGGTAGGACATGTGTGGCATCGCAGGTACTTACCGATGGCCGGACGGGAAGGCCGTGGCCGACCGGCTCACCGACACCCTCGCCCACCGCGGCCCGGACGGGGCGGGCCGGTACGGCCACCCCGTCGGTGACGGCGAAGTGCAGCTCGGGCACCGCCGGTTGGCGATCATCGACCTGTCCGGGACCGGCGCCCAGCCGATGGTCTCGGACGGCCTCGCCCTGACGTACAACGGCGAGCTGTACAACGCGCCCGAGCTGCGTGCCGAACTGACGGCCGCCGGGGTGCGCTTCCGTGGCACCTCCGACACCGAGGTGCTCCTGGAGGCATGGCGGCGCTGGGGCACGGACTGCCTGACCCGGCTGCGCGGCATGTTCGCGTTCGGGATCTTCGACGAACGCACCGGTGAACTGGTCCTTGTCCGTGACCAGTTGGGCATCAAGCCGCTGTTCCTGCTCCGGCGCGGCGAGGGCCTGGTGTTCGCCTCGGAACTCAAGGCGCTCGCCACCGCGACCGGCGGAACGCTGGAGGTGGACCATGCGGCCCTTGTGGCGTCACTGCTCTACTACTGGGTGCCGGACTCACGGTGCGCGTTCCGCGAGGCGGAGAAGCTGCCGCCGGGGACCTGGATGAAGTTGCGGCCCGACGGCCGGGTGGAGCGCGGCCGGTTCTGGAACCTCCGCGACATTGCGGCCGAGGGCCGGGAGCGGGCCCGCAGCGGCGAGCGGCCGGACCTGGCCGCCATCGTCGAGGAGTCGACCCGGCAGCACCTGCTCTCCGACGTACCCGTGGCGACCTTCCTCTCCGGCGGCTTGGACTCCAGCTACCTGACCGCCCTTGCGGCCCGCGACCGTCCCGGGATCTCCGCGTACACGATCGGATTCCGCGCCGAGGACGCCAGGTTCGAGGCGATGCCGGACGACCTGCGCCATGCCCGGCAGGTGGCCGAGCGGTTCGGCGTCGACCTGCACGAGATCGAGATCGCCCCGAACGTGCTCGACCTGCTGCCGCAGATGACGTACAGCCTGGACGAGCCGATCGGCGACCCCGCCGCGATCAACACCTTCCTGATCTGTGCGGCCGCCCGGGAGGCCGGGGTCAAGGTGATGCTCTCGGGGATGGGCGCCGACGAGCTGTTCGCCGGGTACCGCAAGCACCTGGCCAACCTGCTCGCACTGCGCTACCAACGAGTTCCGCGGCCCCTGCGGCGCGGCCTTTCCGCGGCCGTGGACCGGCTGCCGGTCGCGACGAGCCGCCGCGGCTACCGGTCGGTGCGGTTCGCGAAGCGGTTCCTCTCCTTCGCCGATCTGCCGGAGGAGACCGCGTTCCGGCGCAGCTACACCATGTACGACCAGGAGGAGCTGCTCGCCCTGGTCAACCCGGACTTGGCCGGGGCGGTCGACGACGTACTGACCGAGCATGCGGACGTCTACCAGGACAACGACCTCGACGACTTCGTCAACCGCATGTGCCTGACCGACGCCCGGATGTTCCTGCCGGGCCTGAACCTCGCGTACACGGATCGGTCGAGCATGGCCGCGTCGACCGAGGTGCGGGTGCCGTACGTGGACGTCGAGGTGGTCAAGGCGGCGTTCGCCGTGCCCGGCGATCGCAAGATCGTCGGACGGCAGGGCAAGGCCGTCCTCAAGGAGGCGGCCTCCTCGGTCCTTCCGAGGGAGATCGTGTACCGGCCCAAGGGCCTGTTCAGCGCCCCGCTGCGCGCCTGGATGAGCCGGGATCTGGCACCGCTGGTACGCGAGGTGGTCAACGACGGCGTGCTCGTCAACTCCGGGATCCTGCGCCGCGACGCGCTGGCGCGGATGGTCGCCGAGGACGCCGCAGGACAGCGGGACTTCTCCAAGCATCTGTGGCATGTGCTGACCCTCGAGTACTGGTATCGCGACGCGACCTCTGGGTCCGGCCAGAGCACTCGGTTAACGGCTTAGGAATCAGAGGAGTTCGGGTGAAGCAGGTTGTACAGAACTACAAGAGCGGCGAGCTGGCGGTGCTTGACGTGCCGGTGCCGGGGTGCAAGCCGGGCGGTGTCCTTGTCCGCAGCGCCTTCTCGCTGATCTCCACCGGGACCGAGCTCATGAAGGTGTCCGAGGCCGGCATGTCGATGCTCGGCAAGGCCCGCTCCCGTCCTGACCAGGTCGCCAAGGTCGTGCAGAGCGTCGCCACCAACGGGGTTCCCGCCACCTATCGCAAGGTGATGGGCAAGCTGGACTCCTACACGCCGCTCGGCTACTCGCTGTGCGGGATGGTCGAGCAGGTCGGCGCCGGGATCGACGACGTCAAGGTCGGCGACCTCGTGGCCTGCGCCGGCAATGAGCACGCGCTGCACGCCGAGCTGAACTGGGTGCCGAAGAACCTCTACACCCCGGTGCCGGACGGCCTCGCGCCGCGGCACGCCGCCTTCGGCACCGTCGGGTCGATCGCGCTGCAGGGCGTCCGCCAGGGCGAGTCACAGCTCGGCGAGGTGGCGCTCGTCATCGGCCTCGGACTGATCGGCCAGCTGGTGGTGCAGCTTCTCACCGCCTCGGGAGTCCGCGTCGTCGGGGCCGACCCCGACCCGGTGCGCTGCGAGCTGGCCGAGCGCCTGGGCGCCGCGGCCTGCGGCGATCCCGCGTCCGCGGGTGTGGAAGCCGCCGTCTCCGACCTCACCGGTGGTCACGGCGTGGACCAGGTGTACCTGGCCGCGGGCGGCGGGACCAACCAGCCCGTCGAGCTGGCCGCCCGGCTGAGCCGGGACCGCGGCCGGGTCGTCGACATCGGCAAGTGCCGCCTGGACCTGCCCTGGAACGCGTACTACGAGAAGGAACTGGACGTGCGGTTCTCCCGCTCGTACGGCCCCGGGCGCTACGACCCGGAGTACGAGCTGGAGGGGCGCGACTACCCGATCGGCTACGTGCGCTGGACCGAGCGCCGCAACCTGGCGTGCTTCCTCGACCTCCTCGCCCGCGGCGGCGTCGACGTCGAGCCCCTGATCTCCCACGTCGCCGACTTCGAGGACGCCGTCGAGACGTACCAGAGCCTGAAGGACGGCGAGTTGAAGGCCGTGGCCGTGCTGTTCCGGTACCCCGAACAGGCCGTGGAGGCCGAGGCTCCGGCGGTGGACGTGCCCGCGGTGACGGTGAAGCCGAATCCGGTACGGGCCGCGAAGTCGCCGGTGCGCCTCGCGTTCGTCGGCGCGGGAAACTACGCGACGTCGATGCTGCTGCCGCACCTGACACAGCGCGAGGGTGTCGAGTTGTCGACCGTCGTCACCACGACGGCGCTGTCCGCGGCCAACGCCAAGCGGAAGTTCGGCTTCGCCGAGGCGACCACCGACCTCGACGCCGTGCTCGGCGACAAGTCCATCGACGCGGTGTTCGTGGTCACCCGGCACAGCTCGCACGCCGAACTGACCCGGCAGGCACTCCTCGCCGGCAAGGCGGTGTTCGTGGAGAAGCCCCTGGCCCTCACCGAGGACGAGCTGACCGGTGTGCTCGCGGCGGTGGAGGAGTCCGGCAACGACCGGCTGCAGGTGGGCTTCAACCGCCGGTTCGCGCCGCTGCTTCAGGAGGCCCGGCAGCGGTTCGGCGCCCGGACCGGTCCTGCGAGCCTGCGCTACCTGGTCAACGCGGGCAGGCTGCAGCAGGGCAGCTGGTACCTCCAACAGGGCACCGAGGGCTCGCGGTTCGCCGGTGAGGGCGGGCACTTCATCGACACGGCGAGCTGGCTGCTCGACGCCGATCCGGTCTCGGTGTACGCGGTTGCCGCGTCCGGCAACGAGGACCTGCAGGTCGTCCTTGGCTACCCGGACGGGTCCACCGCCACCATCAGCTACGTCACCACCGGCGCGCCGGGCTTCCCCAAGGAGACGCTTGACCTCGTCGCGGACGGCAAGGTGCTGCGGCTCGACGACTTCGTACGCGCATCGCTGTATTTCGAAGGCACGGTCGGCCGTAAGAAGTGGGTCAGTTCGCGGCTGCCGAAGGCCCGGGACAAGGGCCAGAACGCAGAGCTGGCCGCGTTCGTCAAGGCCGTGCGGAGCGGCGGACCGATGCCGGTGCCGCTGGAGTCGCTCGTCGCCACCACGGCGGCCACCCTCGCCGTGCAGGCCGGCCTGGCGGGCGGCGCGCCGGTGACGTTGGCGAGGGCGCGATGACTGTGAACTCGGGGAGTCCGGACTGGTACCTGCGACGCCTTTCCCGGATGGGACCGCGGGAGGTCGTCGGCCGGGTGGGCGACGCGGTGCGCAGACGGCGGTGGCGATCGGCGCGGCCGGACTGCCCGAGGGTGACCGACGCCCGGTTCACTGCGGTCCTGCCCGCCGGGACGATCGCCGCCATAGCTCCGGACGCCGCGAAACGTCTCTTGGCCGAGGCGGACCGGCTGATGTACGGGCACGTCGAGTACTTCGGGGTGGTCCGCGACGACCTGGTCCACCCGGACTGGTGGTCCGACCCGAAGACCGGGCGCCGGGCTCCGTGGGGCTACGCCTTCGACGTGCCGTACCGGAACGAGGACGCGGTCGGGGACATCAAGCAGATCTGGGAGCTGTCCCGGCATCAGTACCTCACCGTGCTCGCCGCCGCCTACGCGATCACCGGCAACGAGCGGTACGCCGAGCGCGTGGCCGAGCACCTGCGGTCGTGGTGGGCGGCCAACGCGCCACTGCGCGGAGTGCACTGGATCAGCGGCATCGAGCTGGGCATCCGACTCCTTTCCTGGGTGTGGATCCGCCGGCTGCTCGACGGCTGGCCGGGCGCCGTCGGCCTCTTCGAGGGCAACCCGGTGGCGCTGAACCAGATCTGGCACCACCAGCGCTGGCTTGCCGCCTTCCCCAGCCGGGGCTCTTCGGCGAACAACCACGTCATCGCCGAAGCCGCCGGGCAGTTCGCAGCGGCCTGCGCGTTCGCGTGGTTCCCCTCATCGGCACGCTGGCGAACCGGCGCGCTGCGGTCCCTTGAGCGGCATCTGCGCGGCAACACCTTCGACTCCGGCCTCAACCGCGAGTTGGCCACCGAGTATCACGGCCTCGTCCTCGAGCTCGGCCTGGCCGCGGTGGCCGAGGCGGATGCCGCCGGTGTGCCGGTCCCCGCGTCGATCCGGCTTGTGCTGCTGCGGATGACCGACGCGCTCGCGGCCGTCGTGGACAACCGGTTACGGCCGCCGCGCCAGGGGGACGCGGACGACGGGCACGGTCTGGTCGTGGACGGCAGGGGCACCGACCGCTGGGCCTCGCTCCTCGCCACCGGGGACGCCGTGTTCGGGCGGCTCGCCTGGTGGCCGGGAGTGACGGGCACCGATGCTCGTACGCCGCTCCTCGCCGCGCTCATCAAGCCGTACTCGAAGAATGGCACGTCACCGGCCGTGCCCCGCCCGGCAAGCCGACCGGACCACTTCGCCGACGCGGGGCTCACGATCCTGCGCGGTCCTGCGGAGATCTGGTGCCGCTGCGACGCCGGCCCGCACGGCTTCCTGTCCATCGCCGCGCACGCCCACGCGGACGCGCTGTCCGTGGAGGTGCGGCACGACGGCGTCGACGTGCTCGCCGACCCGGGAACGTACTGCTACCACGGGCAGCCCCTGTGGCGGCAGTACTTCCGGTCGACCATCGGCCACAACACCCTGCAGCTGGACGGCCGTGACCAGTCCGTCTCAGGCGGCCCGTTCCTGTGGACCCGGCATGCCCGCACCCGCGTCCTGGCCGCGGACACATCCGACGCCTCCGACGCCTCCGACGGGGGGACGGCCCGCTGGTGTGCCGAGCACGACGGCTACCAGCCCTCCGCGCACCGCCGCCGGGTGGAACTGACCGCCGCGACACAGGAGTTGCGGGTGGTCGACGAGGTGCGCGGGCCACTCCGGGACGTACGTCTGGCGTTCCACCTCGGCCCGGCGATCGCCGCGGACCTGGTGGGGAACCGGGCCCTGCTCACCTGGATCCGGGACGGCGAGGGCCGCTCCGCGGTGCTCGACCTGCCCGGACAGCTGAGCTGGCGCGCGCATCGCGGCGAGACCGACCCGCCGCTCGGCTGGTACTCCGCAGGATTCGGGCGCAAGGAACCCGCCACCACGCTGGTCGGTACCGGATGCGCCGACGGCGCTGCGTTGTCGGGGGAGTTCACCACCGTGCTCAGGTTCCGTGGCTAGGAAGGACGTGTGGGGATGAAGTGGCGGAACCTGGCGAGCTCGTCGGCACCGCTTGCGCTGGTCGTGCTGGCGGCGACCGGCTGTACGAGCACGTCGGACGCCGGGGCGAAGCCGACCGATCCGCCCTCCGCGTCCAAGGCGCCCGCCAAGCCCGTGGCCAGGGTGTGCGCCAAGCCCGCGGCCGGTCCCGCGAAGGCGCCGGCGGGTGCGGTGACGGTCGACCCCAAGGTGGTCGGCGACCTGGCCGAGAAGACCAAGAGCAGTCCCGCGGGCACCACATTCTGGCTTCGACCGGGCAAGCACCGGCTCGAGCCGGACCGCTACGCCCAGGTCATGACCAAGAAGGGGAACCGCTACATCGGCGCGCCGGGCGCGGTGCTCGACGGCGGGAAGAAGAACAACTACGCGTTCAGCGGCACCGCCCGCGACGTCACCATCCGCCACCTGACCGTGCAGCGCTTCGTCGCGCCGCCCGACGAGGGCGTGGTCAACCACGACATGGCCGACGGGTGGGTGATCGAGCACGCGAAGATCCAGTACAACTCCGGCGCCGGGCTGATGGCCGGTGCCCGCCAGAAGGTCCGCGCCAGCTGTCTGCGCGACAACGGGCAGTACGGAATGAACGCCTACAAGACCGGCGACTCGATCCGCGGCCTGGTGGTCGAGGGCAACGAGATCGTGGGCAACAACACCGGCGACTGGGAGCGGAAGCGGCCGGGCTGCGGCTGCACCGGAGGCATCAAGTTCTGGGCCGTCAACGGCGCCGAGATACGCGGCAATTGGGTGCACGACAACCGCGGCGCCGGGCTGTGGGCGGACAACAACAACAACGACTTCCGCATCGAGGGCAACCTCCTTGAGGCCAACGACGGTGCCGCGCTGATGTACGAGACCAGCTACAACGCGGTCATCCGCAACAACACGATCCGGCGGAACAACTGGGTCGAGGGCCGCAGGTCCGCCGAACGCGACGACCCCTTCCCGTACGCGACCGTCTACGTGTCCGAGTCCGGCGGCGAACCACGGATCAAAGCCCGCACGGACAAGATCGAGATCTACCGGAACGTACTGGAGAACAACTGGAACGGCATCACCCTGTGGGAGAACGCCGACCGGTTCTGCAACAGCCCGGCCAACACCTCCACCGGTTACTGCACGTTGCTGGTGAAGGACACCAAGCGCTGTGCGAAACCGGCGATCACCAAGGGGCCGCTCTACGCCGACTGCCGGTGGAAGACCCAGCGGGTGGACATCCACGACAACCGCTTCCTCCTCGACCCGCAGGTCGTCAAGTGCAAGACCGAGTGCGGCCGCATGGCGGTGCTCTCCAACTACGGCACCTATCCGAAGTGGTCGCCGTACAAGGGCAAACGGGTGTCCGACGCAATCACCCACAAGCAGCACAACCGCTGGCACGACAACACCTACCGCGGACCGTGGAGCTTCGTCGCGGAGAACACGGACCAGAAGCTCGACTCCGGGCAGTGGCAGGACACGCCGTACCGGCAGGACTCCGGCAGCACCTACGCGCCACGAGCCGGTGGTTGAGATGGACGGGAACCTGAAGCGCGGCGTCCTGCAGGCCGGACCGGATACGGCAGGGACGCAGCCCGGCGCCGAACCGCGCCCCGCCGGCACGCCGAAGGCCGTCGGGATCGTCTGGGCGCTGCTCGCCCTCAACACCCTCGGCTCCGCCGGGGCGAAGACCATCCTTCCGCTGCCGCGCTCCCTCATCCAGATGGTCACCATGGGCGCGCTGGCCGCCGCGTTCGCGCTGGCGCTCGCGCTCAATCTCTGGCTGCGCATCCGGGCGAGCGCCTTCCTGTTCCTGCTCACCCTGCTCCTCGTGCCGAGCGTGATCTCCAGCGCGAACCTGGAGGTCGGGTTGGGCGCGCTGTTCCGCTGCGCCCGCCTGGCTCTCTTCGTCGGCACGCTGTGGCTGCTGAGCCGATGGTGGGACGGCAGCCTGACGTTCGTACGGCACCACATCCGGATGTACTTCGTGGCGCTCGGGACGGCGGCCGCCGGCCTGGTCATCTCACCCGGCGCGGCCATGCCCGAGCTCTACGGCGGTCGGCTCGTCGGCGCGTTGTGGCCGCTCACCCCGCCGCAGATCGGACAGTACGCAGCAGTGATCATCGGGCTCACCGTGCTGCTCGTACTGGGCCGCCGGACCACCAGGGGCAGCGCGGCCCTGGTCATCGTGCCGTCACTCGCCCTGCTCGCGTTGACGCATACCCGGACGGCCACGGTCGGCCTGCTCGTCGGGCTTGTGCTTGCGATCGGCTCGCTCGTCCTGACCAGCGCCGCCGCCCGCCGGTTCTTCGCCTGGGCGGTGGTGGTGTCCGCGGTGGCCGCCGTGGGGTTCGCCTCCGCGCTGGAGGCGTGGTTCCTGCGCGGGCAGAGCAAGGAGTACTTCACCAGCCTCACCGGCCGGGCCAAGGTCTGGGACGCCCTGCTCACAGAGCCCCGGAGCACCGCGGAGCAGGTGTTCGGCATGGGCCTCGGCGACAAGTCGTTCGGCGGGCTTCCGATCGACAACAGCTGGCTGGCCGTCTACAGCGAGCAGGGTCTGCTCGGCGTCACCCTTGTCGCGGCGATCATCGTCGTCGTTGCCGGCGTCGCGCTGCTGCGACCGCCGTCGCTGCCGAGGGCCTGCGCGATCTTCCTGATCAGCTACGTCGCGATCTCGTCGTACACCGAGGCAGGACTCGGCGACGCCTCGCCGTATCTGCTGCATCTGGCCTTGGCCGCCTCGCTCCTCGCGACACCTGCCGCGGCCACGCCCCTCACGACGGCCACGCCCTTTACGGCGCCCGCAGTCCCGCAACGGCGTATCCCGCGATGGGCCAGGAGGTGACCTTGAGCATGCATGTTCTCGTGGTGCACAACCGCTACTCCTCGTCTCAGCCGAGCGGGGAGAACGTCGTCGTCGACCAGGAAGTGGGGCTGCTGCGCGCGGCAGGCCACCGGGTCGAGGTGTTCGAGCGGCGCAGCGACGACATCGCGGGCCGGTCCATCCCCGGCAAGGTCGCGGTGCCGCTCCTCGTGCCGTGGAACCCGGCGGTCCGCAAGGAGCTCGCCGCTCAACTGCGCGCCGAGCGGCCGGACGTGGTGCACATCCACAACGTCTTCCCGCTCCTGTCGCCCGCGGTCCTCGCCGCCTGCGCCGACGTCGGCGTACCCGCCGTGGCCACGCTGCACAACTACACCCAGGTCTGCGCGCCCGGCACCCTGCACAGGGATGGCAAGGCGTGCACCGAGTGCGTCGGGTCGAAGACGTCGCTGCCCGCCGTCCGGCACGGCTGCTACCGGAACTCCCGCCTCGCGACGGTGCCGCTCGCCGTCAGCCTGTCGGTCAACCGGCGGCGGTGGTGGTCCGGCGTGGAGCGGTTCTTCTGCATCTCCGCGGCGCAGCGCGACGTCCTGGTGCGGTCCGGCATGCCGGCCGAACTCCTCGCGGTGAAGCACAACTTCGTGCCCGACCCCGGCGCCTGCCGAACGGGTGCCGGCGAGCATGTGCTCTTCCTCGGTCGGCTCGCGGAGGCCAAAGGCGTGCGGCTGCTGATGGCCGCGTGGGACGAGATCGCCGCGGCCGGCGGTGTGGGCGTGCCGCTCGTGCTCGCCGGCGCGGGGCCACTGGAGCGGGAGGTGACCGCCTGGGCGGCGGACCGGGACGACGTGCGCTACGTCGGTCTGCTCGACCCGGATGAGTGCCGGAAGGCCGTGGCACGTTCGGTCGCCGTGGTGGCTCCTTCGACGGCCCTGGAGACGTTCGGCCTGGTGGTCGCGGAGGCGATGGCGGCGGGGGTGCCGGCCGTCGCCGCCGGTCACGGCGCCTTCGTCGAACTCGTCGAGGACGGGGTGACCGGTCTTCTTCACCGGCCGGGCGAGCCCGCCTCGCTCGCGTCCTGCCTGCGCCGGATCACGGCCGAGCAGGACCGCAACCGGGAGATGGGCGAGGCGGCCCGGCGCCGTTACGAGCAGCGCTTCAGCCCGGCCGTCGGGCTCGAGCGCCTGGTGGCGGAGTACCGCACCGCGATCGCGGGTCGGCTGGAATCAACGGGTCGGACGGAACCAATGGGGGACGGAATCAATGGGGGGCAGTAAATGACACGATGCCGACTCTGCGGCTCGGCGACGCTGGCGAGCGTCGTCGATCTCGGGGCGACGCCACCGTGCGAGAGCTTTCTCGCCGCGGACCAACTGGACCTGCCGGAGCCCGCGTACCCGCTGCACCTGCGGGTCTGCACCGGCTGCTGGCTCGCGCAGATCCCGCCGCTGATCACGCCGGAGGAGACGTTCGAGGAGTACGCGTACTTCTCCTCGTACTCGACCTCCTGGGTGGAGCACGCGCGCACGTTCGTCGCCGACGCCGTACAGCGGGTGGGAATCGACACCGAAGGCTCCGACGCCTTCGTGGTCGAAGTGGCGAGCAACGACGGGTACTTGCTCAAGCACGTGGTGGACCGGGGGATCCGCTGCCTCGGCATCGAGCCGTCCGTGAACGTCGGCGCGGCCGCACGGGACGCGGGTGTGCCCACGCTCACGGAG
Organism: Streptomyces sp. NPDC086554; assembly: GCF_040686095.1. Classification (NCBI taxonomy): domain Bacteria; kingdom Bacillati; phylum Actinomycetota; class Actinomycetes; order Kitasatosporales; family Streptomycetaceae; genus Streptomyces; species Streptomyces sp. NPDC086554. Next base: position 82,042 of record NZ_JBFBJK010000027.1, on the reverse strand, counting down.
TTCCTGTCCCCGGACATCGGCTCGGCCGTCCGCGCCGAGCACGGCCCGGCGGACCTGGTCGTGGCCAACAACGTGTACGCGCACATCCCCGACGTCGTCGGGTTCACCCAGGGGCTGCGCGCCCTGGTCGCCGACGACGGCTGGGTCTCCATCGAGGTGCAGCACCTGCTGACCCTGATCGAGGAGAACCAGTACGACACGATCTACCACGAGCACTTCCAGTACTACACGGTCGCGTCCGCGATCCGGGCGCTCGCCAGCGGCGGACTCGCGCTCGTGGACGTCGAGTTGCTGCCCACGCACGGCGGCTCCATCCGGCTCTGGGCCCGCCCGGTCGAGGTGGCCGGGGAGCAGTCCCCACAGGTCGCCGACGTGCTGGCCCGCGAGAAGGCCGCCGGTCTTCAGGAGCTGTCCGGGTACACCGAGTTCTCCGCCCGGGTGGCCAAGGTGCGCCGGGACCTCCTCAAGTTCCTCATCGAGGCGGCCGAGCGCGGCGAGACGGTCGTCGGCTACGGCGCCCCGGGCAAGGGCAACACCCTGCTCAACCACTGCGGCATCCGGCCCGACCTGCTCCCGTACACGGTCGACCGCAACCCCTACAAGCACGGCAGGTTCACCCCGGGCACCCGCATCCCGATCCTGTCGCCCGAGCAGATAGCCGCCGACCGACCGGACTACGTCCTTGTCCTCCCGTGGAACCTGCGGGCCGAGTTGGTCGAGCAGCTGTCGTTCGTGCACGACTGGGGCGGCCGGCTCGTCTTTCCCATCCCGGAACTGAGCATTGTCGAGGTCCCGTCTTGAAAGGGCACAGCATGAAGGTCGTTCTGTTCTGCGGCGGTTACGGGATGCGGATGCGCGACGGTGCCGCCGACGACATGCCCAAGCCGATGGCGATGGTCGGCCCGCGACCGCTGATCTGGCATGTCATGCGCTACTACGCGTACTTCGGGCACAAGGAGTTCATCCTGTGCCTCGGATACGGGGCACACCACATCAAGAACTTCTTCCTCAACTACGAGGAGACGGTGTCCAACGACTTCGTGCTGCGGGGCGGCCAGACCGAGCTGCTTTCCACCGACATCGCCGACTGGACCATTACGTTCGCGCAGACCGGCATCGAGTCACCGATCGGGGAACGCCTTCGCCGGGTGCGGCACCATCTGGACGGCGAGGAGATGTTCCTCGCCAACTACGCCGACGTGCTCACCGACGCCCCGCTGGACGAGATGATCGACCGCTTCGCCCTGCGTGACGCCGGTGCGTCGATGATGGTGGTGCCGCCCCAGTCCTCGTTCCACTGCGTCGACTTGGGCGAGGACGGCCTGGTGGGCGGCATCACCGCGGTGAGCGAACTGCCGCTGTGGGAGAACGGCGGCTACTTCGTGCTCCGCCAGGAGGTCTTCGACCACATACCGGAGAACGGGGACCTGGTCGCCGACGGATGCGCCCAACTGGCCAAGCAGGGACGGTTGGTGGCACACCAGCACCGTGGCTTCTGGAAGCCGACCGACACCGTGAAGGAGCGGGCCGCGCTCGACGCCGCCTACGCCCGGGGCGACCGCCCGTGGGCCGTGTGGGAACGGGACGACGCCGGGGTGAGCGCGTGATCCGGCTCGATGCCGGGCGCCTGGACCGGATCGTCGCGGTGGGTGCGCACTGCGACGACATCGCCATCGGCGCCGGCGGCACGCTCCTTGCGCTGTGCCTCGCGCGGCCGGGAATCCGCGTCGACGCCCTGGTGCTCTCCGGCGGTGGCAGCGAGCGCGAGCAGGAGGAGCGGGCCGCGCTCGCCGCCTTCTGCCCGGGCGCCGATCTGCGCCTCACCGTGCTCAAGCTGCCGGACGGCCGGATGCCCGTGCACTGGGACGAGGCCAAGGCGGCGGTCGAGGAACTGCGCGCGCAGACCGAGCCGGATCTGATCCTGGCCCCGCGCACCGACGACGCGCACCAGGATCACCGCGGCCTGGCGCAGCTGATACCCACCGCATTCCGTGACCACCTCGTTCTCGGCTACGAGATCGTCAAGTGGGACGGAGATCTCGGCCGTCCTTCGGCGTACCAGCCGCTGTCGCCGCAGATCGCCGAACAGAAGGTGCGGCTGCTGCAGGAGCACTACCCCTCGCAGCGGCACCGCCCCTGGTACGACCGCGAGGCCTTCCTCGGTCTCGCACGGATCCGCGGCATCGAATGCCACGCGCGCTACGCCGAGGCGTTCGCCGTCACCAAACTCACGCTCGACCTGGGCCCTTCCAATCTGGGCACCTTCCATCAGGGGGAATGAACCTTGCGCGTACTGCTCACCGGACACCAGGGATACCTGGGCACCGTGATGGCCCCGGTCCTCACGGCCGCCGGACACGAAGTCGTCGGCCTCGACGCCGGCCTGTTCGCCGACTGCATCCTCGGCCCGCCGCCCGTCGAACTGACGGGGCACCGGGTGGACCTGCGCGACGTCACGGCCGACCACGTGGCAGGGGTGGACGCCGTGATCCACCTGGCCGCGCTCTCCAACGACCCGCTGGGATCCCTCGCCCCGGAACTCACGTACGACATCAACCACCACGCGTCCGTACGCCTCGCCCAACTGGCCCGCGACGCAGGAGCGCGGCGCTTCCTGTACGCGTCGACTTGCTCGGTCTATGGCGCCGCCGGTGGTGCCGACCTGGTGAGCGAGGACGCCCCGCTGCGCCCGGTGACGCCGTACGCGGAGTCCAAGGTGCGGGTGGAGGACGACCTGCACGCCCTGGCCGACGGCGACTTCAGCCCGGTGTACATGCGCAACGCCACCGCGTTCGGCTACTCGCCCCGGCTGCGCGCCGACATCGTGCTCAACAACCTGGTGGGCCACGCGCTCCTGTCCGGCGAGGTGTTGGTGCTTTCCGACGGCACTCCCTGGCGCCCGCTGGTGCACGCCGCCGACATCGCACGGGCCTTCGCGGCCGCGCTGACCGCGCCGCGCGAAGCGGTGCACGACCGGGCGTTCAACATCGGCAGCGAGATCAACAACGTCACGGTCGCGGAGATCGCCGAGCAGGTCGCCGAGGCGGTGTCAGGATCGAAGGTCGTGATCACCGGGGAGACCGGTGCCGATCCGCGCTCGTACCGGGTGGACTTCTCCCGGTTCCGCGCCGCGATACCCGGCTTCGACTGCGAGTGGTCCGTGAAGCGTGGCGCGCTCGAACTCGCCGACGCCTACCGGAAGTTCGGACTGACCCGGGAGAACTTCGAGCAGCGCTTCACCCGTCTCGCCGTGCTGCGCGCGGCGTCCGAGGCCGGTGCCGTCGACGACACCCTGCGGTGGCGCCGATGAACAGACCGGGCGAGGAGATGTACACGCTGGTGGAGCGGTTGTACCCGCTCTGCCGGAGCATCACGGGCGACGGTGTGCGCGCCACCCTGGACATCGTCGGCGAATACATCCCGCTCCAGGTGCACGAGGTGCCGACCGGGACGCAGGTGCTCGACTGGACGGTGCCGCAGGAGTGGAACATCCGGGACGCGTACATCGCCGACAGCACCGGCCACCGGGTCGTCGACTTCGCCGCGTCCAGCCTGCACGTGCTCGGCTACAGCGTGCCGGTGTCGCGGACCATGCCGCTGTCCGAGCTGCGCGGACATCTGCACACTCTGCCGGAGCACCCCAACTGGGTGCCGTATCGCACCAGTTACTACAAGCGGGAATGGGGATTCTGCCTGGCCCAGGAAACCTTGGACGCGATGCCGGACGGCGAGTACGAGGTGCGGATCGACTCCACCATCGCGGACGGCCACCTCACGTACGCCGAGCACGTGATCCCCGGGCAGGTCCCCGACGAGGTGATCGTCTCCTGCCACGTCTGCCACCCGTCGCTGGCCAACGACAACCTGGCGGGAATCGCGGTGGCGACCCACCTCGCCCGGGCGCTGGCGGAGCAAACCCCGTACTACACCTACCGGTTCATCTACGCGCCCGGCACCATCGGGGCGATCACCTGGCTGGCCCGCAACGCGGAGCGGGTGGAACAGATCAAGCACGGGCTCGTCCTTGCCTGCGCGGGCGACCCGGGCCAACTCACGTACAAGCAGAGCAGGCGCGGCGACGCGGAGATCGACCGGGTGATGCGGCACGTGCTTGCCGCATCCGAACGCCCGCACCACGTCGCCGAGTTCACTCCGTACGGCTACGACGAGCGCCAGTTCTGCTCGCCCGGGTTCAACCTGGGCGTGGGCTCGCTCACCCGGACCCCGTACGCGGGCTACCCCGAGTACCACACCTCGGCGGACGACCTGGACTTCGTCTCCCCGGAGGCGATGGCCGACACCCTCTCCGTCTGCCGCGAGGCGTTCGCCGTCCTCGACCGCAACCGCCGCTACGTCAACCTCAGCCCTTACGGCGAACCGCAGTTGGGCCGACGGGGGTTGTACGACGCGCTCGGTGGTCGCAGCGATACCAAGCAGGCCCAGATGGCCATGCTCTGGGTGCTCAACCTCTCCGACGGCGAGCACAGTCTCCTTGACGTCGCCGAGCGGTCAGGGCTGCCGTTCGACACCGTCGCCGACGCGGCCGGAGCCCTGGGCGCCGCCGGGCTGATCAAGGCCTGACGCAGATGGCCACCGAGAGGGAGAATCCGACGACAACGGCGACACCGCCCGGATCCGCCAAGCGGGCGCTGGTCGGCCGGCTGTCCTGGGGCCTCGCCGACCAGGCGGCCTCCAGCATGAGCAACTTCGTGGTGGGCATCTACGTGGCCCGCTCGCTGGGGGTGACCGCGTTCGGCGTGTTCAGCCTCGCCTGGGTGACCTACGGCGTGGTGCTCAACGTCTCCCGCGGCCTTGCCACCGACCCGCTCGTGGTGCGCTTCAGCGGTGTGCCGGACGCGTCCTGGCACGCGGCGGTGGCCCGGTCGTCGGGTACCGCGCTCGGCGTCGGTGCCACCCTCGGCGCGGCGACCCTGATGGTCGGGCTTCCTCTCGGCGGCAGCGTCGGGCCCGCGTTCGCCTGCCTCGGCGTCGTACTGCCGGGGCTGCTCCTTCAGGACTCCTGGCGGTTCGCGTTCTTCGCCGCAGGCACCGGGCGGAAGGCGTTCGTCAACGACCTCGTGTGGGGCGTCGCGCTCGTCCCTGCCCTGGTGGTGGCGGCCCGCGTGGGCAGCGTGGAGGCCTTCGTGCTCGCCTGGGGCGCCTCCGCCGCGGTGGCCGCGGTGTACGGCTGCTTCCAGTCCGGCATCCGGCCCCAGTTGACCGGCGCGCGCGAGTGGCTTCGCGAGCACCGGGACCTCGGCTGCCGGTACCTGGTCGAGAACGTCAGCAACAGCGGCGCGAGCCAGCTGCGGGCGTACGGGCTCGGCGCGATCGTCGGAGTCGGCGCGGTGGGTGTGATCCGGGGCGCCGAGCTCCTGCTCGGCCCGTTCATGGCTGTGCTGATGGGGCTTTCCCTGGTCACCGTCGCGGAGGCGGCACGGGTACTGCGGCGGGCCCCGCACCGCCTCGGCGCGTTCTGCCTCCTGCTCGGCGGCGGGCAGGCCGCGGCCGCGCTGCTCTGGGGCGGGGCGCTGCTCCTTGTGCCGGACGCGGGCGGCGAGTTCGTGCTCGGCGGCGTCTGGAGCTCCGCATCGGAGCTCATCGTGCCGGTCACGCTCGGCGTCGCGGGCGCGGGACTCGGCACCGGCGCGGCAGCCGGGCTTCGCGCACTCGGCACGGCCCGGCGGAGCCTGCGCAGCCAACTGATCGCCTCCGCCTTCTACGTCACCGGCGGGCTCGGCGGCGCGGCCGTGGCCGGCACGGTCGGCTCGGCCTGGGGCGTCGCCGCCGCGACCCTCTGCGGCTCGGCCGTGTGGTGGCTGCAGCTAGGGACCGCCCTGCGCGAGCGCGGGGGCGGTCACCAGAACCCCATCCCCGAAGTGAGGACCTCATGACCGCGCACCTCAGGCTGAGCATCGGCCTGCCCGTCTACAACGGCGAGGAGTACCTCGCCGAGTCGCTCGACGCCCTGCTCGGCCAGACCTACGAGGACTTCGAGCTGGTCATCTCCGACAACGCCTCCACCGACGGAACCCAGGACATCTGCCGCAAGTACGCCGCGCGGGACTCACGTATCCGCTACATCCGGCTGACCCGGAACATCGGCGCCGCGCCGAACCACAACTACGTATTCACCGAGTGTCGGGGTGAGTTGTTCAAGTGGGCCTCGCACGACGACCTTTACGCTCGCGACCTGCTGCGGCGCTGCGTCGAGGCCCTGGACGAGCGGCCCGACGTGATCCTCGCGCACGCCGACCAGGCGGTCATCGACGAAGACGGGAAGGTGAAGGTCCCGTACGAGTACACGCTCGCCACTGGCTCGCCGCGCGCGCCGGAGCGCTTCCGCAGCATGCTGTTCGAGCCCGGCGGCGACGACTTCTACGGGGTGATGCGGGCCGACGTGCTGCGCCGGGTGAAGCCGCACGACAGCTACCACCACGCGGACCGCACGTTCGTCGCCGAGATCGGCCTGCACGGTCCCTTCCACCAGGTGCCGGAGCTGCTGTACTTCCGCCGCGACCACCCCACCCGCGCCGAGCGCGCGAACCCTTCGAAGCGCTCCCGGTGCGTCAACCTCGACCCGCGCCGGGCAGGCCTGCTGCACCCGACGCCGCGGCTGCTCGCCGAGTACGTCTGGGGCTTCGTCGCGGCGATCCGGCGGACGCCGTTGTCCGCGGCCGACCGGCGCGCGTGCTACCGCCACTTGGCGGCGTGGGCGACCAGCCGGGCCCGGCCGGGTGCGGGCGAGCGGGTGGAGGACCGGGCCCCGGTCGACCCGGCCAAGCTCACCGTCTCGGTCGACGAGCTCGTCGCGGGGCGTGCGGGCCGTGCGGGGCGGGCATGAGGGCGCGGACACGGGTGGGGGTGTTCGGCCTGCTCGGCTCCGGGAACCTCGGCAACGACGGGTCGCTCGAAGCCGTGCTCGGCTACCTCCGCGCCAAGCACCCGGAGGCGGTCGTGGACGCGCTGTGCGGCGGGCCCGAGGCCGTCGAGACCCGGTACGGGATCCCCGCGACGCGGCTGCACTGGTACCGCGGGGAGTACCGGACCGCGTCCCGTGCGGGCGCGATCGCGGGCAAGGGCCTGGGCAAACTCTTCGACGCCGTCCGCACCGCCGCCTGGGTGCGCCGGCACGACGTGGTGATCGTGCCGGGCATGGGAGTCCTGGAGGCCACGCTGCCGCTACGGCCGTGGGGCTTCCCGTACTCGCTGTTCCTGCTCTGCGCGAGTGGCCGGCTGATGCGCACCCGGGTCGCGCTGGTCGGCGTCGGCGCGGACGCGATCGGCGACCGGCCGACCCGGGCGTTGGTGCGTTGGTCGGCGCGGCTTGCCTCCTACCGCTCGTACCGGGACGCCCTGTCCCGCGACGCGATGCGGGCGATGGGCGTGAACACCGCACGCGACGAGGTCTACCCGGACCTCGCCTTCGCCCTGCCGACGCCGCCGTCGCGTACGCCCTCGGGTCCGCCGGGCGGCCCGGTCTGCGTCGGCGTCATGGACTACCACGGCGGCAACGACGACCGCGCCCGGGCCGAGGAGATCCACCGGCGCTACCTCGACGGGACAACTCGGTTCGTCCGCACGCTGGTTGAGGGCGGCAGGCCGGTCCGGCTGCTCACCGGCGACGCGTGCGATGCGCCGGTGGTCGCCGCGATCCTCGACGCGGTGGACTCGCCGCTGGTCACCGCCGCCGAGGCGGCCTCGCTCGCCGACCTGATGAAGGAGACGGCGGCTGCCGACACCGTGGTGGCGACCCGCTACCACAACCTGATCTGCGCGCTGAAGGCCGGCACACCGACGCTCGCCCTCAGCTATGCGGCGAAGAGCGACGCGCTCATGGCCCGGATGGGGCTGGAGGCGTACTGCCACCCGGCCCGCGAGGTCGACGCCGAGCGACTCCTTGAACAGTTCCGGGCGCTGGAGAAGCGGTCGGCTGAGCTGCGGCAGACCCTTGCCGAACGCAACGCGGTCGCGTCCCGGCAACTCAAGGACCAGTTCGCCGAGTTGACCGCGGTCCTGTTCCCGGCCCACGCCCTAGGGGAGGCCCCATGAAAGCAACCCAGGTCCCGGCGATCGACGGCGCGTACCTCTTCGAGCCGACACCGTACGCCGACGAACGCGGCTTCTTCTGCCGCACCTTCGACGCCGACGTGGTCCGCTCGGTCGGCCTCGACCCGCACGCCTTCATCCAGGACAGCGTGTCCCGCTCCGCACGGGGCGTGCTGCGCGGCCTGCACCTGCGCTCCGGCGCCGGCGAGGCCAAGCTGGTGCGGTGCTCGTACGGGAGGATCTTCGACGTCGTCGTGGACCTGCGGCCGGATTCGCCGACGTACCGCAACCGGGCCTTCTTCGAGCTGTCCGACGAGACGCAGAAGACCCTGTACATCCCGGCGGGCTGCGCGCATGGCTTCCAGGCGCTGACCGAGACCGCCGACACCTCGTACCGGATCGACCGCCCGCACGATCCGGCCGAGGACGTGACGATCGCCTTCGACGACCCGGAGCTCGCCATCGACTGGCCGCTGCCGGTCACATCGATGTCCCAGCGGGACCGGGAGGCGCCGAGCCTCGCCGAGATCCTCAAGCGGCCTTGAGCAGAAAGAGAGCTGAAGTCAGCGTGGACACCGAAGAGTTCCGGCTGCCCCGGTCGCGGGCGGCGAACGAGCGGCTGCACGCCCTGATCCCCGGGGGCGCGCACACCTACGCCAAGGGCGACGACCAGTACCCCGAGAACCTCGCCCCGGTCATCAGCCACGGCCGCGGTGCCCATGTGTGGGACATCGACGGCAACCGCTACATCGAGTACGGCTCAGGCCTGCGGTCGGTGAGCCTCGGCCACGCCCACCCACGCGTGACCGAGGCGGTGCGCCGCGAAGTCGACCGCGGCAGCAACTTCGTCCGCCCGTCCATCCTGGAGGTCGAGGCCGCGGAACGCTTCCTGGCCACGGTGCCGACCGCCGAGATGGTGAAGTTCGCGAAGAACGGCTCCGACGTCACCACCGCCGCGGTGCGCCTCGCCCGCGCCGTCACCGGGCGCCCGCGGGTGGCCATCTGCGGCGACCATCCGTTCTTCTCCGTCGACGACTGGTTCATCGGTACGACGCCGATGTCCGCCGGCATTCCGGCGGCAACCACCGAGCTCACCGTGGCTTTCCCGTACGGGGACTTGGCCGCCACGGAGGAGCTGCTGACCCGGTACCAGGACGAGGTCGCCTGCCTGATCCTCGAACCTGCCACCACCCACACCGAGCCGCCGCCCGGCTACCTCACCGGCCTGCGCGAACTGGCCGACCGGCACGGCTGCGTACTGATCTTCGACGAGATGATCACCGGCCTCCGCTGGTCCGAGGCGGGCGCCCAGGGCCTGTACGGCGTCGTGCCCGACCTCTCCACGTTCGGCAAGGCGCTGGGCAACGGGTTCGCCGTCTCCGCGCTTGCCGGGCGCCGCGACCTGATGGAGCGGGGCGGCCTTCGCCACTCCGGCGACCGGGTGTTCCTTCTCTCCACCACGCACGGTGCGGAAACGCACTCCCTGGCAGCCGCGATGGCCGTGCAGACCACCTACGCCGAGGAGGGCATCACCGCGCAACTCCACGCCCTCGGGGAGCGGTTGGCCGCCGGTGTACGCGATGCCGCGGCGATCATGGGCGTCGGCGACCACATCCTCGTCCGGGGCCGGGCCAGCAACCTGGTCTTCGCCACCCTCGACGAGAACCGGCAGCCGTCGCAGCAGTACCGCACCCTGTTCCTGCGCCAACTCCTCGCGGGCGGGGTCCTTGCCCCGTCGTTCGTGGTGAGCAGCGCGCTCGACGACGCCGACATCGACCACACCGTCGACGTCGTGGCGCAGGCATGTGCGGTGTACCGAAAGGCACTTGACGCCGCCGACCCCACGCCCTGGCTGGCCGGGCGACCGGTAAAGCCCGTATTCCGCCGCTTGGCCTGAAGTGACATGACATGACATGACATGACGTCAGAGGCGCTGCCACCGACCGTTGTCGGCGATCCGGTCGACCAGCCACGCGGTCGCCGGTACCACCGCAAGGGCGGTGCACCAGCCGCCCAGGACGTCGGTCGGGTAGTGCGCGCTCAGGGCGACCTGCGCCCATCCCATGGCGGCTCCGGCAGTCAGGGCCGCGGTGAGTACGAGCAACGTACCGGCCGTCCTGCCGAGGCCGAACCGGTCGGCCGCGAGCAGCGCCACCACGAGGGCGAGCGCCGTGAGGAAGGCGGTGTGCCCGCTCGGATAGCACAGGTTGCCTTCACCGTGGATGGTGCGTCCCACCAGATGCTTGAGCAGCTTCGCCGTCCCCACGGTCAGACCGGCACCGGCAACGACGAGCACCGCCGCGCGAGGACGCCGGAGCAGCAGGCAGCCCGCCACGGCGGCGACGACCAGCGTCGCCGCTCCGGCGGGCTCACCCAAGAAGTCAATGGCCAGAGCGACGCGCCGCCACGGCGGCCGCACACTGTCCGCCGTCGGCTGGATGATCCACCTGTCCACCCGGCCGGGCTCGCTGTGCCCGGCGTACAGGACCCCGAGTACGACGACCACCAGCGCGGCCAGGGCCGCTGTCAGCCCTAGCCACGCGCGCAGCGACGGGCGTTGTTGTTTCCGGACGACTCCTGCCAGGCGATCCAACGCGAGCCCCCGTCGTGTGCCCTGCTTCGTGGCGTCCCTGAAGCCAGATCCATCATTCTGGCGTACGGACACATACGAGCAGTGCCGAAACAACAACTCGGCAAGAAGATGACGGAGGTGAAGACGCGCCGGCGGCCGCCCTCGTCCTCGGCGCGTGGCCGGATCGAGGCCACCAGACGCGGATCGTCGGCGTCGCCTCCTGGGAAGCGCGACGAAACGCGCAGTACGTTCGACGGGCCGGACGGAAGGGCGGGGCTGCCCGCGTGTGGCCGACGGCATGGCCTACGGTTTCCGGAAGGCGGCCGGAGGGTTTCCGGGCGTACAGCTACGGAGGTGGGGATGGTGGCCGGGGAAGGCGCTCAGCGCAAGGCAGGAACGCAGAGCCCGGATGGTACGGCGAAGGTGACGATCGCCGAGATCGCGCAGGAGGCCGGGGTGTCCGTGCCGACCGTCTCGCGGGTCGTCAACGGGCGCTCGGACGTCTCGCCCGCGACCCGCGCCCGCGTCGAGGACCTCCTGCACCGGCACGGCTACCGGCGTCGGCCGACCGCGCCCGGGGCCCGAGCGGCCCTGCTCGACCTGGTCTTCAACGACCTGGACAGTCCGTGGGCCGTCGAGATCATCCGGGGTGTGGAGGAGGTCGCGCACGAGGCGGGCGTGGGCACGGTGGTCTCCGCGATCCACGACCGGGCGGGCGCCGCGCGGCAGTGGATGACCAATCTGCGGGCCCGCGCCTCCGACGGGGTGATCCTCGTGACGTCGGTGCTCGCACCCGGGCTCCACGACGAACTGCGGCGCCTGGGCGTGCCGTTGGTGGTGATCGACCCGGCCGGATCCCCCGCCACCGAGGCGCCGACCGTGGGCGCCACGAACTGGGCGGGCGGGATGGCGGCGACCGAGCATCTGCTCAAGATCGGGCACCGGCGCATCGGGTTCATCGAGGGCCCGCCGAGGCTGCTGTGCTCACGGGCCCGGCTCGACGGCTATCGAGCCGCGCTCGACGTGGCCGGGGTCGCCGTCGACGACGCGCTCGTGGTGCCCGGTGACTTCTACCACGAGTCCGGATTCACCGGCGCGGGGCGGCTGTTGGACCTCGACGAACCGCCGACCGCGATCTTCGCCGCGAGCGACCAGATGGCGCTCGGCGCGATCGAGGCGCTGCGCCGTCGCGGCCTCCGGGTGCCGGAGGACATGAGCGTCGTCGGCTTCGACGACCTGCCGGAGGTGCGCTGGTCCTCGCCTCCGCTCACGACAGTCCGTCAACCCCTGTCCGACATGGGCAAGTTGGCGGCGCGGATGCTGCTCGACCTCGCGCGGAACGTCGATCTGGCCTCACCGCGGGTGGAACTGGCGACCGGGCTTGTGGTCCGCGCGAGCACCGCATCGCCGCGTCACCCATAGCGGAACGGCCCACTCCGGGGGTGTCAACGCCCTTTTCTGTCAGGGGCGTTGACACCCCCGACGCATGCCCGTAATTTCCATGGCCGTCTCCCGATAGTTCTCGGAAACCTTCCGGAAGGTGCGCCATGCCAGCCTTCGACCGAGCCGTCGCGTCCGCGTCCGGCGCCGTGTCCTCAGCTCTCTCCCGCCGCCGGCTCCTGGCGACCGCGTCGGCGGTGGGCCTTGGCGCGGCCGGTCTCTCCGCCTGCTCGGACTCCGGGTCCACCACCACCGACAGCCAGGGCCGGACCGTCGTGGAGTGGTGGCACATCCAGACCACGGAGCCGTCGCAGTCCGTCTGGCCCGAACGGGCCAAGGCGTTCGAGGCCGAGCACCCCGATGTGCGCATCAAGCTCGTCTCGTTGGAGAACGACGCCTACAAGTCGAAGATGACGGCGCTGACCAGTTCCGGAAAGCTGCCGGACATCTACCACACGTGGGGCGGCGGTGTGCTCGAGCAGCAGATCGACGCCGGTCTTGTCGAGGACCTCACCCCCTCGATGCAGCCCTGGGCGGACACTCTCATGCCGGCTTCGTTGAAGCCGTACCAGATCGACGGGAAGACGTACGCCGTGCCTTTCGAGATCGGGGCGGTGGGCTTCTGGTACAACAAGGCGCTGTTCGCCAAGGCCGGCGTCAAGGCGCCGCCCGCCACCTGGGCCGATTACCTCGACACGGTCAAGAAGCTGAAGAGCGCCGGCATCACCCCCATCGCCCTCGCGGGCAAGGAGAAGTGGCCCGGCATGTACTACTGGGCCTACCTGTCCATGCGGATCGCCGGGGTCGACGGCATGCGGAAAGCCGCTGATGCCAAGGACTTCACCGGCGACGACTTCGTCAAGGCGGGCGAGCACCTCAAGGAACTCGTCTCGCTCCGGCCGTTCCAGAAGGGCCACCTCGGTGCCGCGTACTCCACGCCCACCGGGGAGGCGGCCGCCATGGGCAACGGCAAGGCGGCGATGGAGCTGATGGGCCAGTGGGCGCCCGTCGTGCAGGCCGACGCGGGCAAGGGCATCGGCAAGGACCTCGGGTTCTTCGCGTTCCCCGCGGTCGCGGGTGGCAAGGGCGCCCTCACCGACATCTTCGGCGGAGGAGGTGGCTATGCGGTGCGCAAGGGTGCGCCCAAGGCGGCCGTCGATTTCCTGAAGTTCTTCATGACGGCCGAGTCCGACCGCATCCTCGTCACGAAGGCCTCGATCATGCCCGTCGTCAAGGACGCCAGGAGCGCCCTGACCGACCGCAATCTCAAGCTCGTCTCCGACGCCGTCGACGAGGCGACCGGCTTCCAGCTCTACCTCGACCAGGCGTACCCGCCGGCCGTCGGCCAGGAGATCAACGACTCGGTGGCCGCCCTGATCGCCGGGTCCAAGTCGCCCGAGCAGGTGTCCCGTTCCGTCACGCAGGTCGCGAAGAGCCAGTGACCGAGATGGCCTCCACGTACGTGAAAGACCCCACGCCCGCCACCGTCCCACCGCGGCAGCCGGACACCAGGGCAAGGCGACCGCCGGCCCGGCGGATCGTCGACTGGCTGACCCCCTTCTGCTTCACCCTGCCCGCCCTGCTCCTGTTCGGCGCGCTGGTGCTCGCCCCGATCCTGTACGCCCTCTACGTCAGCCTCTTCAACTGGGGCGGATTCGGGGCCCCTTCGGACTACGTGGGCCTCGACAACTACGGTCGGCTCCTGCGCGATCCGGTCTTCCTCGGCGACCTGTGGCGCGGCCTGCTGCTCGTGCTGTTCTCGGTGTGCGTGCAGCTGCCGTTCGCGCTGGGCATGGCCGTGCTGCTCAACCAGAAACTGCGCGGGCGGGCCCTGTACCGGATGCTGTTCTTCGCCCCCTACGTGCTGTCCGAGGTCATCACCGGCGTCCTGTTCGCCATGATGTTCGCGCCGGACGACGGGCTCGCCGACAAGGCGCTCGGCTCGGTCGGCCTCGACGGCCTCGGCGGACTGTGGTTCGCCGACCAGGACCATGTGCTGCCGACCCTGTTTCTCGTCATGACGTGGAAGTACTTCGGCTTCCACATGATGCTGTACCTGGCCGGGCTGCAGGGCATCCCCGCCGAACTGCACGAGGCGGCCCGCATCGACGGCGCGGGCCCCTGGCAGCGCTTCCGTCACATCACCCTGCCGCTGCTCGGGCCGACGGTCCGCATCAGCGTCTTCCTCTCGGTGATCGGCGCCATCCAACTCTTCGACCTGGTGTGGGTGGTGACGCAGGGCGGGCCCGACCACCACTCCGAGACCATGGCCGTGACCATGTTCCAGTTCGGCTTCAAGCGCTACCAGATCGGATACGCCAGCGCGATCAGCATCGGCATGTTCCTCATCAGCCTCGTCTTCGCCCTCATCTACCAGCGCTCCGTGCTGCGCCGCGACACCCAAGGAGCCCTCACCACCATGCGAGCCTCCCGATGAACGCGGGCGTGCGCAGAAGGCTGCGCTCCGTGCCGTTGTACGTGATCGTGTGGCTGGTCGGCATCGCCATGGTCACGCCGCTGTTGTACGCGCTGGTGTCCGGGTTCAAGTCCACCGACCAGCTCTCCGACAACACGTTCGGACTGCCCTCGCCGTGGGTGACGTCCAACTACACCGACGTACTCGCCTCCGGCTCGTTCTGGCGCATGCTGGGTGCCTCCACGCTGATCGCCGTCGGCACGACCGTCCTTACGGTGGGCGCCGCCGCCCTCGCCGCCTTCGCGCTCGCCCGTTTCGCCTTCCGGGGCCGGGAGGTGCTCTTCACCCTCTTCGCCGTGGGGCTGATGTTCCCGTTCGCCGTCGCGATTCTGCCGCTGTTCGTCCTGCTGCGCACCTTCGGTCTGCTCGACAACCCCTGGGGCGTGATCCTGCCGCAGGCCGCGTTCGGACTGCCCATCACCATCGTCATCCTGCGCGGCTTCTTCCGGGAGATCCCCGGCGAGCTCGAGGAGGCCGCCACTCTCGACGGCTGCTCGGCGTTCGGCTTCTTCTGGCGGATCCTGCTGCCCATGGCGCGGCCCGCGCTCGGCACCGTGTCCATCCTCGCCATCGTCAGCAGCTGGAACAACTTCCTGCTCCCGCTGCTTGTGTTCAGTGAGCAGACCTGGTGGACGATCCCCATCGGGGTCCAGCAATTCCAGGGCCAGTACGCCACCGACATCGCCCGCGTCTTCGCCTATCTCATCCTCGCCATGGTGCCCGCCCTCGCCTTCTACGCCGTCGCCGAACGGCAGTTGATCGGCGGCATCACCGTGGGCGCCACCAAGGGCTGAGCCCTCAGGCGCCAACACCCCCGTTTCGCACCGCACTTGAGGAGTTCCATGGTCGAGCCATGGCAGGACACCACCCTGCCCGCCCACGTCCGGGCGGCGGACCTGCTTGCCCGGATGACCGCCGAGGAGAAGACCGCCCAGCTGTCCAGCGTATGGATCGGCGCCGAGCCCGATGACAGCGGGGCCTCCGACGTCGCTCCCGGCCAGCACACCTACGCGGCCCGCAGTGCAGCGCTCGACGCCCTGCTGCCCCATGGCCTCGGCCACCTCACCCGTCCCTTCGGCACCGTGCCCGTCGACCCCGCCGAGGGCGTCGCCCGCCTCGCGGAACTGCAGCGCACCATCCGCGCCGGCAACCGTTTCGCCCTGCCCGCGATCGCCCACGAGGAGTGCCTGACCGGGTTCACCGCCTGGCAGGCCACCGTCTTTCCGACCCCGTTGGCCTGGGGTGCCACCTACGACCCGGCGCTGATCACCGAGATGGCGCAGGCCATCGGTACGTCGATGCGCGTCGTCGGCGTCCACCAGGGGCTCGCCCCGGTCCTGGACGTCGTACGGGATCCGCGCTGGGGCCGTACCGAGGAGGCGATCGGCGAGGACCCGTACCTCGTCGGCACCATCGGCACCGCCTATGTGCGGGGCCTGGAGTCGGCCGGGATCGTCGCCACGCTCAAGCACTTCGCCGGGTACTCGGCCTCGCGCGCCGCCCGCAACCACGCGCCCGCCTCGCTCGGACCCCGGGAGCTCGCGGACGTGATCCTGCCGCCGTTCGAGATGGCACTGCGCGACGGCGGCGCCCGCTCCGTGATGCCCGCCTACAACGACGTGGACGGCCTGCCCGCCCACGCCCACGCCGAACTGCTCACTCAACTCCTTCGCGCGCACTGGCAGTTCAGCGGCACCGTGGTCTCGGACTACTACGGCGTCTCGCTGCTTGAGGAGGCGCACCGGATCGCCGACGGGGAGGGCGGCGCCGCACGGCTCGCCCTCGCGGCCGGTGTCGACGTGGAGCTGCCGGCGGCCCGTTGCTTCAACCCCGCTGATCCGCTCCCCGAGGACCTGCTCGACCGGGCCGCGCTGCGTGTCCTCATGCAGAAGTGCGAACTGGGGCTGCTCGACCCGGACTGGGAGCCCGTCGCGGGCGGGGCGGCCGTCGACCTGAACCCCCCGCACATGCGGGATCTTGCGCGGAAGGTCGCCGAGGAGTCGGTCGTCCTGCTCGCCAACGACTCCGGGGTGCTGCCGCTGAGCGACGGGCCGCGCATCGCCGTCGTCGGGCCGCTGGCCGACGAACAGGCCGCCATGCTCGGCTGCTACACGTTCCCCCGGCACGTGGGCGTGCACCATCCCGAACTGCCCACAGGTGTCGAGGTGTTGACGCTTGCCGAGGCGTTGCGCGTGGAATTCCCGCGCGCCGTGTTCGTCGACGATCCGGCGGCGGCCGACGTCTGCCTGGCCGTGGTCGGCGACCGGTCGGGCCTGTTCGGGCGCGGCTCGTCGGGCGAGGGCTGCGACGTCGAGGACCTGCAACTGCCGTACGGGCAGGGCGAGGTGCTCGACGATGCGATGGCCTCCGGTGCGCCGGTCGTCATCGTCGTGCTCAGCGGAAGGCCCTACGCGCTCGGCCGCTGGGCCGACCGGGCCGCCGCCGTCGTCCAGACGTTCTTCCCCGGGCAGGAGGGCGGCGGTGCCGTCGCGGGTGTCCTCTCCGGCCGGGTCGATCCCTCCGGGCGCCTGCCCATCGGGGTGCCGCGCGCCCCCGGTGGCCAGCCCGCGCCGTACCTCGCTCCGCCGCTCGGCCGGCACGGTTTCCCCAGCACCGTGGACCCGACACCCCTGTACCCGTTCGGGCACGGCCTCTCCTACACCACGTTCAGCTGGGGCCAACCACTGTGCGACGCCACGGAGTTCGCCACCGACGGCGAGACAACGCTGCGGCTGACCGTCCGCAACACGGGTGACCGCCCCGGAACCGAAGTCGTCCAGCTCTACCTCCACGACCCGGTCGGTACCGTCGCCCGCCCCGAGGTCCGGCTCGTCGGCTACGCCCGGGTGCCGCTGGAGGCCGGTGCCTCGGCCGAGGTGCACGCCACGTTGCCCGCCGATCTCGCCGCCTACACCGGCGCCGACGGCTGCCGCGTCGTCGAACCGGGCGCCCTCGAACTGCACATCGCCGCCTCCAGCGCCCATGTCCACCACACTGTGCCGCTCACCCTGACCGGACCGGTGCGCGATGTCGGGCACGAGCGCCGGATGTGGTGCGAGATGCGCGTCAAGTAGCTCGCACCCGGGCCCGTCGTGCCGCACCCGGGCCCGTCGTGCCCGCACCCGGGCCCGTCGCAAGGTCAACCGAAGGTCCCTGCCCCGTAGTTGAGACGTCCCGACCCGAGGAGAGACACCCATGCGCACCCCCGCACGCCGCACCGCCGCCGCGCTCGCAGCTCTGCTGCTCTGCCTGGCCGCCGCCCCCGCCACCCACGCGGCGAGCCCCCACCGGCACCGGGCCGCCACCCTCGACGACCTGGCCCGGCAGCACGGCCGCTACTTCGGCTCGGCCGTCGACAATCCGGAGCTGGCCGACACCGCGTACAGCGATCTGCTGGGCAGCGAGTTCGGCCAGACCACCCCCGGCAACGGCATGAAGTGGGACGCGACCGAACCGCGGCGCGGCGTCTTCGACTTCACCGCGGGCGACGAGATCGTCAACTACGCACACGCCAAGGGTCTGAAGGTGCGCGGCCACACCCTGCTGTGGCACAGCCAGCTGCCGAACTGGCTCACCTCCGGAACCTGGACCGCGGACGAGCTGCGCGCGATCCTCAAGAGCCACATCACGCAGGTGGTCAAGCACAACCGCGGCAAGGTCTTCGCCTGGGACGTCGCCAACGAGATCATGAACGAGGACGGCACGTACCGGCAGAGCATCTTCTACAAGACCCTCGGTCCCGGCTACGTCGCCGACGCCCTGCGCTGGGCCCGCGCCGCCGACCCGAACGTCAAGCTCTACCTCAACGACTACAACGTCGAGGGCCTCGGCGCGAAGTCCGACGCGTACTACGCCCTCATCAAGCAGCTCAAGGCCGAGGGGGTGCCCGTCGACGGCTTCGGCATGCAGGCCCACCTCGCGCTGCAGCACGGCTTCCCGAACGATGTGCGGGGCAACATACGTCGCTTCGCCGACCTAGGCGTCGACGTCGCCGTCACCGAACTCGACATCCGCATGATCCTGCCCGCCGACGAGACCGAGCTGGCCCAACAGGCCGACTGGTACGGGAAGATGACCAGCGCCTGCCTCGCCGTGCGCCGCTGCGTCGGCATCACCCTGTGGGGCTACTCCGACGGCCACTCATGGATCCCCTCCACCTTCCCCGGCGAGGGCGCCGCCCTGCCCTGGGACGAGAACCTCGGCCACAAGCCCGCCTACGACGCGATCCGCAACGCGCTCACGGCGGCCAGGTCGTAGACGTCAGGGCCGATTCGCCCGGCCCGCCGGAGCCCTCTAAGTCACCTGCTCACCCCAGGTGTTGAAATCTTCGCGCGAAACTTTCAAGTAAAGGCCGAAAATATCGCGCGCACAGCATTGACCGGGCTCCGTCAAGCGCCCCACTATTCCTACGTCCGTAGATCCGGCCACTGTTCGGTATATCGACCAAGCCTCGGAGTTACCCATGCTCTTGACGCATCGTCTCCGCCCCCGCCCCCATCGCCGCCACGCCTATGTGGCCCTGCTCATCGCCCTGCTGGCAGCGTTCTTGGCCGTGCCCGCCGAAGGAGCGACACCGGCGGGCACCCACCGGCAGGACCTGCCGGGCAGTTTCCGCTGGTCGTCCACAGGACCGGCGATCTCACCGCAGCAGGACGGCAGCAACTCCGTCGCCGTCAAGGACCCCTCGGTGGTCCAGGACAAGAACGGTAAGTGGCACGTCTTCATGACCACCGCCGCGAGAACCTCCGGCGACTGGAGCCTGGCCCAGACCAGCTTCTCCGACTGGTCCCAGGCCGCCGGTGCGAAGCAGACCCATCTGGAGACCGCTTCCAAGATCGGCCCCGGCTACCGTGCCGCCCCGCACGCCTTCTACTTCGCCCCCAAGGACGAGTGGTACCTCGTCTACCAGACCGGTCTGCCGTCGTACTCCACCACCAAGGACATCAACGACCCGACCAGCTGGTCCGCGCCGAAGAACCTCATGGACAGCATGCCCGACATCGTCCGGGAGAACATCGGCAACGGCAGCTGGCTCGACTTCTACGTGATTTGCGACGACGCGAAGTGCTACCTGTTCTCCGCGGACGACAACGGCCACGTGTACCGGTCCGAGACCACCGTCGCCAACTTCCCGAACGGCTTCGGCAACACCCAGATCGTGCTCCAGGACTCCCGCTTCGCACTCTTCGAGGGAGGCGCGGTCTATCGCGTCAAGGGCACCGACACCTACCTGCTGATCTGGGAGGCCATCGGCAGCGACGGCAACCGGTACTACCGCTCCTTCACCTCCAAGGGCCTGACCGGCAAGTGGCAGCCGCTCGCCGACACCGAAGCCAACCCCTTCGCCCGCTCCACCAACGTCACCTTCCCCGGCGGCGCCTGGACGAAGGACATCAGCCACGGCGAGCTGCTCCGCGCCACCAACGACCAGACCATGACCATCGACCCCTGCCGGCTCCAGCTCGTCTACCAGGGCCGGGACCCCAACTCCGGCGGCGAGTACTCGCAGTTGCCCTACCGGCTTGGCCTGGCCACCCAGACCAACTCCACCTGCTGAGGCCTCCCTGTCCCCCCACGCAAGGAGTCACACATGTCGTTCAGTCGACGTACCTTCCTCGGCCTGACCGCGGCCGCGACAGCGGGTCTGAGCACCCCCCTGCTCGGCTCCGCACTGCACCCTGCCTCCGCCTCCGAACTGTCGGCGCCCCGCGCGGAGTTCGCCATCGGAGTGCGCCAGTTCAACTGGAGCCGCGGTGCCCGCTCGCTGTTCACCAAGGTCTTCTACCCCACCCCCGGCGCACCCGGCGGTGCCCCCGTCCCCAACGCCCCTCTCGCCGAGGGCGTGTTCCCCGTCGCCGAGTGGAGCCACGGCATGGGCGGCAACTCCGATTCCTACGCCTCGCAGACCCACGCGATAGCCTCCGCCGGCTTCATCTGCCCCGCCCCCTCGTTCTCCGACAACACCAACATCGGCTCCGTCTACGGAGGCGAGTGGTCGAGGGACGTCTCCGAGGTCATCACCCGGACCCTGGCCCTGAACGGGAGCGGCCCCTTCGCCGGGCATATCGACACCGCGGCCGGCGTCGGCGTCTCCGGGCACTCGATGGGCGGCATGACCACCCACGGTCTGGTGACCGCCTGGCCCGACGACCGTATCGCCGCCGCGGTCCCGGTCGCCTGCGTGGACATGGGCACCCCCGCCGCCTCGGTCGGTGCGGGCGTGCTGTTCATCCACGGCGACAAGGACCCGACCTGCGACTACGCCCTGGCCCGGCGGGCGTACGACGAACTGCCCGCGCCCAAGGCGTTCCTCACCCACGTCGGCGCGGACCACGCCGCGTACCTGAATCCGGGGTTCCCCACCTTCGGCCGGACCCAGAACACCCTCGTGGACTGGTTCCGCTGGCGTCTGTACGACGACACCGCCGCCCGCGACCGCCTCCCCGCCGACGCCACCGGCGACGGCACCCGCTGGGAAGCCGCCCTGGCCTGACGGCCCACGGCCGTAAGAGTCCAGGCCCGGCACTGCCACATCTGTCATGAACGCGCCCAGCATGCGCCTCAAGCTGATCACGCCCTGAAGAGGTCCACCGATCGCACCACGCAACTCCCCACCCACCCCCCGAGGAGAACCATGAACCCGCTGAAACGGCTCGGCTGTCGCCGAGCCTCGGTCCTGGGCCTGCTGGCCGCGACCCTCCTGGTGACACCCGGGACCGCGACCGGCGCGCCCGACGCCGTCCAGGCCTCCACCCTGGGCGCCCAAGCGGCCCAGTCCGGGCGCTACTTCGGAACCGCCGTGGCCGCAGGCCGGCTCGGCGACGGCACGTACACCGGCATCCTGGGCCGAGAGTTCAACTCGGTCACGCCCGAGAACGAGATGAAGTGGGACGCGACCGAGCCGTCCCGCGGCTCGTTCAACTTCGGCCCCGCCGACCAGATCGTCAACGGCGCGAGGTCCCGCGGTCAGAGCGTGCGCGGTCACACCTTGGTCTGGCACTCCCAACTGCCCGGCTGGGTCAGCTCCATCAGGGACGCGAACACCCTGCGCGGCGTGATGAACAACCACATCACCACCGTGATGAACCACTACAAGGGCAAGATCCACTCCTGGGACGTGGTCAACGAGGCCTTCGCCGACGGACCCAGCGGCCAGCTCCGCAGCTCGGTCTTCCGGGACGTGCTCGGCGACGGCTTCATCGAACAGGCATTCCGGACCGCCCGGTCCACCGACCCGGCGGCCAAGCTCTGCTACAACGACTACAACATCGAGAACTGGAACGACGCCAAGACCCAGGACGTCTACCGCATGATCCGCGACTTCAAGGCGCGGGGCGTACCCATCGACTGCGTGGGCCTCCAGGCCCACTTCGGCACCGGCGGCCCGCCCGCGAACTTCGGTACGACACTGGCGAACTTCGCCGCCCTCGGCGTCGACGTACAGATCACGGAACTGGACATCGCGCAGGCGTCACCGACGGCGTACGCGAACACGGTCAGGGCCTGCATGAACGTCGCACGCTGCACCGGAATCACCGTCTGGGGCATCCGCGACAGCGACTCCTGGCGGGCTTCGGAGAACCCGCTGCTGTTCGACCGCAACGGCAACAAGAAGCCGGCGTACAACGCGGTGCTGACGGCGCTGGGCGGCACGCCCGCCACCACCCGCGGCGCCCCCGATGCCGCCGCCCGGCCCAGCAGTCAGCCGTGAGCTCCAACGGCCTGCTGATTTCGCCGAAACCTCTTGTCCTGCGACGACAACGGACACGTGTGCCGCTCGCAGGCGACCGTCGACCGGTTCCCGAACACCGTCATCGCACCTCCTGACCGACCGTGCCGTGGGGAGCGCTTCCGATGGGAGCGCTCCCCATGCTCACCGCCCACCATCCGACGCATCCCTGTCTGAAATCCGAGGTACCGTCATGCGCCGCAGACTGCTCGCCCTGGTGGCAGCGCTCTCCTCGCTGCCGCTGCCGCTGGCGCTCGCCGCCGCACCGTCCGCCCACGCGGCCGACCCGACGACCATGACCAACGGGTTCTACGTGGACCCCGACTCCAGCGCGAAGCAGTGGGTCGCTGCCAACCCCGGTGACGGCCGGGCACCCGCGATCAACGCCTCCATCGCCAACACCCCGACGGCCCGCTGGTTCGGCTCCTGGAGCGGCACCATCGGCACCGCCACCGGCGCGTACGTGGGCGCCGCGGACGCCCGGGACAAGCTGCCCATCCTCGTCGCCTACAACATCTACAACCGCGACTACTGCGGCGGGCACTCCGGGGGCGGAGCCTCCTCGCCGTCCGCCTACGCGAACTGGATCGCCCAGTTCGCGGGCGGGGTCGCCGACCGCCCGGCCGTCGTCGTCCTCGAACCGGACTCCCTGGGGGACTACGACTGCATGACCCAGGCCCAGATCGACGAACGCGAGGGCATGCTCACCGGCGCGCTCGCCGAGTTCAACCGCCAGGCTCCCAACACCTGGGTCTATCTCGACGCCGGCAACCCGGCCTGGGCGAGCGCGGCGACCATGGCCCGGCGCCTCCACGAAGCCGGTGTCCGACAGGCGCACGGCTTCTCGCTCAACGTCTCCAACTACTTGACCACGGCCGAGAACACCGCGTACGGCAAGGCCGTCAACAGTGAACTGGCCGCCCGGTACGGCTACACCAAGCCGTTCGTCGTGGACACCAGCCGCAACGGCAACGGCTCCGACGGCCAGTGGTGCAATCCCTCAGGCCGCCGCATCGGCACGCCCACCCAGCTGGGCGGAGGCGCCGAGATGCTCCTGTGGATCAAGGTCCCGGGTGAGTCCGACGGCGACTGCGGCGCCGGAACCGGCTCCTCGGCCGGACAGTTCCTCCCCGAGGTCGCCTACAAGATGATCCACGGCTACTGATCGGGCCCGATCGGGCGCAGTTCCGGTACAGGGTCGGGGACGAGCCTTGCGAGTCGCCGTTCGATTCGCTACTACGAGCAACAGGGGTTGCTGGAAGCGGAGCGGACCAGCAAGGGCTGGCGGGAGTACGACGAGCGCGCCGTGCACCGGGTCTTGAACGTCCGGGAGTTGCTCGGGGCGGGGCTCACGGCGGAGGACATCCGGGTGGTGGCGCCGTGCCTGGACATGAAAACCGAGGAGTTCCTGGCGTGTGACAGCAGCCCGGACGGGGTGCTCGCCATGTACGAGCAGCGGCTTTCCGTTGTGGAGGCCAAGGCGGCGGAGTTGCAGCGGCACCGGGCCGAACTGGTGGAACGCATCGCCCGCCT
This sequence comes from Streptomyces sp. NPDC086554, assembly GCF_040686095.1. Classification (NCBI taxonomy): domain Bacteria; kingdom Bacillati; phylum Actinomycetota; class Actinomycetes; order Kitasatosporales; family Streptomycetaceae; genus Streptomyces; species Streptomyces sp. NPDC086554. Next base: position 58,243 of record NZ_JBFBJK010000027.1, on the reverse strand, counting down.
GCGTGCTGACGCGGCAGATACGGACGGCTTCGCGGAGCTGCTGCGCTCCGGCGCTTGACCTTGACCCCGGTGTCACTACCTAACGTGCGACGGACGCATCGCGTTCCGCGGAGGTAGTCGACCGATGAGAAGTGCTGCCCTGCCGGGCTGGCTGTACATCCTGTTCCTGACCATGCTGGCCACGGCCACCGATGAGTTCGTCATCGCGGGTGTGCTGCCCGCTGTCGCGGACGACCTGGGCGTGAGCGTTGCCGCCGCGGGGCAGTTGGTGACGGTGTTCGCCGTGGTCTACGCGGTCGGCGCGCCCGCACTGTCCGTCGTCTGCGAACGATTCCCGAAGCGGACGGTCTTGGTCGTCGGCCTTCTGCTGTTCGTCCTGGCCAACGTGGCGGCGGCAATCTCACCCGGTTACTGGTCACTGATGGCCGCTCGCGTTGTCGCTTCTCTGTGCGCGGCGGTGGTGGCCTCGGCGGTCTTCGCCACGGCGGCGGCCGGGGCACCCGAGGGTGCGCAGGGACGGTACCTGGGCGTGGTGACGGCCGGGATGACCGCCGCACTGTTCAGCGGAGTTCCGCTGGGCTCGTGGCTGGGCGGGGTCTTCGGCTGGCGTGCGACCTTCTGGTCGATCGCCGCCGTCGGGGCGGTCGCGGCGGCGGGCGTGGTGGCCGCGGCCCCGGCCGTGCTCGGTGGCGCACCGGCACCACTGCGCGAGCGCCTCAAGCCGCTGCGTGATCGCTCCGTACTGCGTCTGGTGGCCGTGACGTTCCTTGCGGCGAGCGGTGGGCTGATGTTCTACACCTACCTCGGTCCGTACACGGCCGAGGTAGCGGGAGGCTCATACGGCCTGCTGTCGTTCGTGCTGTTCCTGGTCGGCGCGGCCGGCCTGGCAGGCGCACTCCTTTCGGGGCGGGCGGCGGATTCCTGGGGCCCGCAGCGCAGCCTGCGCCGTGTCCTCGCCGGGCACGCGATCGCGCTCGCCCTTGCCGCCGGGCTCATCTTCAGCGGCATCGGCAACCGGTACGTGCTGACCGCGGTCATCGCCTGCTGGGCCGTCTTCGCCTGGGCGCTCACGCCACCGGTGCAGGGCAGCATCCTGGCCGCCGCGGGCCCTGCCGCCGGGATGACCGCCCTGTCCCTGAACATCTCCGGTCTCTACCTGGGCACGGGCATCGCCGCCGCGGTGGGTGGCGCGGTCGTCGGTACGCTCGGTGTTCCGTACGTTCCGCTGACCGCCGCCGTGCTGATGACGCTCGCCTTCCTGCTGGCCCCGGCCGCACCCCGCCCACGCAACGTGATCTTGAAGACGGCTCAGGGTGCCGCTCAGCGGTAGTCGGGGTTGGGGAAGTCGATGCGGCAGCCGGCGTCCCAAGACGACCGCTGATTGCCGTATGCGGGGAAGCCGCCCGCGTCCTTCAACAGTCGGGCCAGGTGCAGCAGGTTCCAGGTCATGAACGTCGTATTGCGGTTGGTGAAGTCGTTCTCCGGACCGCCCGAGCCAGGGTCGAGATACGAGGGGCCGGGGCCGGCCTCGCCGACCCAGGCGGCATCGGCCTGGGGCGGGATGGCGTAGCCGAGGTGCTGCAGGCTGTAGAGGACGTTCATGGCGCAGTGCTTCGCACCGTCCTCGTTACCGGTGATCAGGCAGCCGCCGACCCGGCCGTAATAGGCGTACTGGCCCTGGTCGTTGAGGATGCTGGAGCAGGCGTAGAGGCGCTCGATGACTTGCTTCATCACCGAGCTGTTGTCCCCGAGCCAGATCGGCCCGGCCAGGACCAGGATGTCGGCGTCCATCACCTGCGAGTACAGGACCGGCCACTCATCGCTCGCCGCCCCGTGTTCGGTCATGTCCGGGTAGACGCCGGGAGCGAGGTCGTGATCGACGGCGCGGATCTCGTCGACCCGCACCCCCTGCTGCTCCATGATCTTCCGGGACAGGTCGATCAGGCCCTGGGTGTGGCTCTGTTCGGGCGACGGCTTGAGCGTCGCGTTGATGAACAGGGCGTGCAGGTCGTCGTAATGCCGTTCGGAATGGGACACAGAAGCTCCTGGCGGGCCCGGCAGTAGTTGCGGGGCCATGCTGCCGTACGAGGCCGAGGACTTGGCGGACGCCGGGGTTGGTCAGCGTGTGCCCGGCCTGAAGCTTGGTGAGCGCGGGGCGTGCTGGTTGAGCCAGGAGTCGTAAAGAGTTTGCGCATGATTCTTGGGATTCGGTCCCGGGAGAGGAAAACTCGGAGGGCTCACTCGGCGCTTTCGAACAGGTCGGGCGCCGACCCATGCGATGGGAGACCGATCAACGATGTTCACTCTGTTACGGAGCAGAGCGCGGACGGCCGCGCTCGCGCTTTCGGCCGTCGCCGCCCTCACCTTCGGCACGACCGCCACGACTGGCGCGGCAGCGGCCCCTGCTCCCGCTCCTGCTCCCGCGAAGAAACAGGGACCGACCTCGGTGGCGTACGTCGAGGTGAACAACAACAGCATGCTGAACGTCGGCAAGTACACCCTCGCCAACGGCGGCGACAACGTCTTCGACGTCGCCGTGATCTTCGCGGCGAACATCAACTACGACACGGGCAAGAAGAAGGCGTATCTGCACTTCAACGAGAATGTGCAGCGCGTCCTCGACAACGCCGCCACGGAGATAAGGCCGTTGCAACAGAAGGGCATCAAGGTCGTCCTCTCGGTGCTCGGTAACCACCAGGGCGCGGGCTTCGCCAACTTCCCGTCCAAGCAAGCGGCTTCGGCGTTCGCGAAACAACTGTCGGACACCGTGACCAAGTACGGCCTCGATGGCATCGACTTCGACGACGAGTACGCCGAGTACGGCAACAACGGCACCGGCCAGCCCAACGACAGCTCGTTCGTGCACCTGGTGACGGCGCTGCGCGCGAACATGCCGGACAAGATCATCAGCCTCTACAACATCGGCCCGGCCGCGTCGCGCCTCTCCTACGGCGGCGTCGACGTCTCGTCCAAGTTCGACTACGCCTGGAACCCGTACTACGGCACCTGGCAGGTCCCCGGCATCGCACTGCCCAAGTCGAAACTGTCGCCGGCGGCCGTCGAGATCGGTGGGACCTCGCAGAGCACGGCCGCCGACCTCGCCCGCCGCACCGTCAGCGAGGGGTACGGCGTCTATCTGACGTACAACCTCGACGGCGCCGACCGCAGCGCCGATGTCTCCGCGTTCACCAGGGAGTTGTACGGCAGTGACGCCGTCTACGCGCCGTAAGGCGACCGCACGCCCCGGCGCGCGGTGCTCCCTCGGAACTTGCCGCATCCCGTAGGGCCCGATCCGTGCAGGCCGCGCCTTCGACAACGATGTCGGGGGCGCGGTGCGGGTTGACCTGGCCGGAGGGGAGGGAAGCGGGGCCGGGGGAAACTGGTTGATACGAGGGCGAGTTGAGGGCCCCTCGGGGCAGACCACCCGAGGGGAGGACCTGCGACAGGAGGCACGTCTTGCGCATCCCCGGCCCCGAGCATCAGGAGGACGGCGGGCTGAGCGCCATTGCGGCTGCGGGCGGGCTGCACCGGCACCAGTTACGCCTGCACGAGGCGTACGGACCAGTCGTGCGCTTCCAACTGCCGGGCGCGGGCACGGCAGTGTCGGTCGCCGACCCCGTGCTTCTGGAAGCCACGGCGCATATCAACAAGCGGCCCGAGAAGCTCTTCGCGTTCCTGGAACCGCTGTGCGAGGCGGGCAATCTGCAAGTGCTGCCCGCCGACGAGCACACACCCTGGCGCCGACTACTGCTCTCGGTGCTCGCCGGACGGCCTGCTCACGAGCGGCACTTCACGCGCTTCACCGAGCTGGCGCGGGAGCTCGCGGATCGCTGGGCCGGGCAGGCCGACGGCGAACCCGTCGAACTGCAAAAGGAGTTGACCGCGCTGTCGCTCCGTATGATCAGCGGGTTCGCGCTCGGCGGCGCGGAAACCGACACGGACCGTGTCGTCGCCGCGTTCGAGGAGGTGCTCACCGAACACCTCGGGCGGCTCTACCAGGTACCGCGGGCCGACCCACGCTCAGCGGAGCGGGCCGAGGAGGCCCTCGCATATCTGCGCGCGACGGTGGACCGCGTGGTGGCGGCCCACCGCTCGGGCGTCCGCACCGATCGCAGCGACCTCATCGGGGCGCTCGTCGAGGCCGGTCAGAGCCCGGCGCGGATCCGGGACACCGTGATGGTGACGCTGCTCGCCGCCCACCACACCACGGGCGTCGCCGTCTCGTGGACGCTGCACCTGCTGGGTCGCCATCCCGAGGTGGCCGATCGCGTCGCCGCCGAACTGGACCAGGTGTTGGGCGAGCGCGCTACGCCCGACTACGGTGATCTGCGGCGGCTCACGTATCTGGACATGGTGCTCAAGGAGTCGATGCGGCTGTTCCCGCCCGGTCCGTACGGCGCACGCGAGACGACCGAGGACCTGGTTCTGGGCCCGTACGAGATCCCGGCCGGGACGACGGTGTTCTATCCGTTCTGGGCTGTGCACCTGAACCCTGAGTACTGGCCCGAGCCGGAGCGGTTCGACCCCGAGCGCTTCACGCCGCAGGAGGTGGCCAAGCGGCCGCGGCTCGCGTACGTCCCCTTCGGGATCGGACCACGCAGCTGCGAGGGCGCCGCTTTGGCCACGGTCGAGGCCCAGCTTGTCCTGACCGTCCTCCTCAAGCGCCTGCGCTTTCGGCCCGCGCCGGGGCACGAAGTGACGCCGGTGGAACGGTTCGTGCTGTGGGCACGGGACGGGATCCGGATGAGGGTGCGACCACGGGACCTCTAGGGCGCAAAGGCGCCTGACGGGCAAAGGCCCAGGTCAGGCGCCTTTCCTCGTACCCTTAGAAGAAGCCGAGCTTCTGCGGCGAGTACGACACAAGGAGGTTCTTCGTCTGCTGGTGGTACAGCAGCTGCACCCATGTTGACCAGGCAAAACGATACTTGGCGCAGCCTTCGGTCGGAGACTGGTCCGGAAATGGTCCGGATCTTGTGTTCTCGGCTACCGGCTATCCGTGGCGACCATCACGTTGGCGCTGCTCGCTACATCCGTTTGTGCAGGAGTTGCTGGTTGCCCGTTGTCGTCGGCGGAGCGGCTATCTGTCCCCCCCCCCAAGACCCCGCGGGCGGCGCAGGCTACCGCGAAACGGGGAGAGTTCACCTCGGCCGGAGGAAGCCAGCAGGCTCCGCTGTGGATCTACCGGCTGCAGTAGACGGTGAAGTCGCCCGAACTGACGTCCCGGACGAACTTCTCCGCGCCTGCGAGCAGCAGGAGCTGCTCGTCGGTGGCTTGGCCGGCCTGAAGGCCAGGCTGGGCGATGACGGTGTGAAAGCGGGGCCGCAGCAGGTGGGCCTGGTCGCGGATGGCAAACATTTCCTTGCGGCCGCCGATTTCGAAGGGGGAGACGCCGGGGTTGCGCCGGAGGTACTTGGTGGCCCGGTCGGCCAGATGGTTCAGAAGGCGCAACCCGTTCTGACGCCGCCACTTGGCACCACGCATGGCCTGGCCGCACACCTCGTACAGATCGTCCAGGCGTGTCCCGGGGGTGGACTTGGAGGAGTACTTGCAGTGCACGAGCGTCACATCCAGGTAGCGGCCGTCGACCTTCAGCCCCACGAGATCTGCCGCTTCACCCGAGCCGTCGTCGTCGAGCAGGACGTCGAAGGAGCCGCAGGCACGCAAATGGGCTGACGTGTAGTACTGGATCGAGTCGGTTCGACGCTCAGGGCGCTGTGACTCCTTGCTGAGGTCCACGCCCTCCCACTCCAGCGGCGTGAGCAGCGCCGGGTCGTAGGGGCGACGCGTATAGCGCGGGGCGAAAAGCCTGCCCTCTTCGTCGATGAGACGGTCACCCTCCAGGAACAGGTCAGGCCTGTGTGCGTTGAGCCATTCCTCCAGCTGTTGCGGCTGTGCTGTCCGGCCGCTGCCGACAACGACGGCGTCCTGCTGGCGCGGGCGGTAGACCAGGCCTTTGGCGCCGTAGTCGGCCTCGTAGCCGACGCGCCAGGCCGGAGACGTGAGAGAGAACAGGAACGGACCGGTGGTGGAGTAGTCGTCGACCTCGAAGTCCACGTCGGTGAGCGGGTAGCTGCGATCGTCGTAGGTGAGGGTATAGCGGTCGCGGGAGCCCAGGTAGACCTGCTCCCAGGGCCACTCCACGCCGAGCAGCACGTACGGCGGTCGCTCGGTGATGTCCTCGGGGATGATGAACCCGTCGAAGACCTGCTCCAGGTTGATGGTGCTGTCCAGCAGCTTAGTGCCCTGCCTGTCGCACCAGTCGGTCCAGGCCTTCAGACTCGGGGCGGTGGCGGGAGACCAGAACCGCCCCGAGTGCGCGGCGCTGATCGAGACACTGTCACCGTCGTCGAAACCGGACGCGGCGATGTGGGTCTGGCTTTTGTGTTCCTGGGAGGTGGTGAAGCCCTGCGAGACGTCACTTCCGACGTGCAGGGAGAAGCGCGTGAAATAGTCCCGGGCATCTTTCAGGCCCACGTTGGTCGGCACCAGCCGGTCCAGGCGGGCCAGCACTCGGAAAGTCTGCTTGCCACCGATCAGCTCGGAGTCCTCGCCTAGCACCGCCTCGGCCAGCTCGCGGTACGTACCCGACTTCTCCGAGCCATGGATGTACAGCAGCCGCCGGGTGGTGTCGAAGTACAGCACGATCAGTTCGTAGACGACCTGTTCCAACTCCTGCGGAGCGCCCCAGCGCACGGGGGTGCGCCGCTCAATGACGTACCAGGCAACGGGAGAGACCTCGCCGCCCAGAGCCATGGCGTCGTCCAGGACACGCTCGTTGCCCTTGCAGAGCAGGAGAGCGGCCTCGGGGCTCCACTGCGGGGTGGCCGCGCGGTAGGCGACCGCGCTCATCTTGGGCTCCAGCACGCTGACCGCCACATCACCCGGTGCGCCGTTGAACGTGGTGTCGAAGGCGCTGGTCTCCTCCGCAGCCAGAGTGGCCCGGTCGGTCAGGTCGCGCAGCAGATGGTTCCAGTCGGCGTCCTCGCGCAGCAGTCGGCGCAGCGGTGAGGTGCCGGAGCCCGGCTCCTGCGCGACGAACACGGTGGCCTCGCCCAGCCCCTCCGCGGCCCGTGTGAACCGGCCGATGAACTGGATCATCGGACTCAGGCTCTTGCGAGCCGCATGCACTGCCGCGATCTTCAGTGCGGGTTCGTCGAAGCCCTCCCCGAGCATGTCGACGCAGATGATGATGCGGCACTCGCGCGTTCGCAGCGCCTCCAGGGCAGCCTTGCGGAGCCTGACGCCCACGTTCTGGTGCACCACTAGAGGCCCGAGGTCGGGGGCCAGTTCCTGGTAGAGCGCACCCAGTTCCTCGGCCTTCGGAATGCTCTCGGCCCGCGCCATCATCAAGTGGTCGTACCCGTCGGCCCGATCGGCGCGCAGCTGGTTCACGGCCAGCTCGGCAAGCTCCCGGTCGACGTCTTCGACACCGAACACCGCCCGGTAGTTGATGCGTCTGAAGTACTCCAGGCGCTGGGCTTCGCGCAGCGGAAACCGAAACACGGTACGGCCGGGGAGCCGGCGGCCGTCCTCCCTAAACGGTGTGGCGGTGAACAACAGCACCGCACGGTCGGCGAAGTCGTCGATCACCCGCGCCCAGGTATCAGCAGGGGAGTGGTGGGCCTCGTCCACGATCAGATGGGAGAACGACGACAGCAGCGACGTCCGCACGTTGCCCACGCTCTTGTTGAGGATGTGGGGGGTGGCGACGACGACATTGCAGGCCGCAACGAACCGGGCCGCCTCGTCTGGGTCCTTTAACCCGTGCTCGAGCCGGCCCACCCGCGGTCGCAGCGCAGTGGGAGCCACGATCTGCTCCTGCTGCAGTACGCCCAGGCTCTCGAACTTCGCCGCGATCTGGTCCCTCAACGCCGCACTGGGCACCAACACCAGCAGTCGTTCCATCCGCGCGGCCACCAGCAGGGCCAGCATGGTCTCGGTCTTGCCGGTCCCGGTGGGCATGACGACGATCCCCGGATCGTTCAGACCGGAGGCCCAGTGCCCCAGCACCGCATGCAGAGCACCGACCTGCGGGCGGCGCAGGCTGCGCGGCTCACCGTGCGGACGAAAACCGATGGCTTCCCGGTACGACTCCACCACCGTCTGCGGGGTGCAGTCGAGGCTGCCCACCCAGCGCACATCCCGGCCGGAGGGGCCGGGCAGCACGGCTGTTAGTTCCCCGGAGATTTCGGCCGCGGTGCACACGGCGGGCCAGTCTCCGTAGACGTTGGAGACGCGCAGGAGCCCCTCCTGCCCGGTGACCTCCAACGTGCGGCCGGGAACCAACAGCTGGCGGACCTTGTTGCGCCCGAATCTCTCTTCAGCCCACACAGGCTGCGTATTCACGTTCATTCGCGATGCTCTCTGGTGCTGACCGAGGCGACAGCCCCCGGTGGTTCGGTTGTCGTTACTGCGGAACGCGGTGGCCGCCTGCTGTCTGGCATGTCCGGCGCCCGTCATTTGGCCCGCAGCGCCCTGCTCCTCGGCCGACGTCATCCACGCAGCCACAGAAGCGGTGTAGGAGAAGCACGGGGCGCCCAGGCCTAGGCCGGAGGGGAACTGCCTGTTGCACCCGTCCTTCCAGCGGTCCGGCTGGGCCCGGAGGGACGCGCGACGCCCCCGGCGTTCCGGGAGCCTGCGGGAGCGGCGATGGCCAGATGCGTTCTTTCAGCGTTGTCGATCGGTGTGCACCGTCAGACCGCTGTCGGTGGCTGAGGGTTGTAGAGCATCCCGGACTGCATGGCGCGAGACAATAACCACTGGGGCGGCAGTTACAAGTGGTTATCCCGATGACAGAATGTCGCCGTGGACGTTGAGGAGTACGAGGAGTTCTGGGTGGATCTCCGATCACCCCGTATGGCTTCGCCCGCGCTGTAGGCCGAGAGCGCGGGCGGCCGCGGAGACTAGGATGAGCTGGTGTTCTCTACGTAGGTCCTTCTCGAGGATTGCTGTAACGGGGCCCTCGAATGGGATGCCAACTGGGATCAGTGGGGGCCTCAGAGGGGCATTGAGGCTTCGCTACGCACCTTGGCGGGGGGACACGTCACCTGGCAGGCGACGTCCAGGTAGATCACAGAATCCGAGCCGCACTGACACGACTTGGCGACGTGGCGTCCCGCCCCCTCAAGGGCCGACGCGGTTCGACTGTCCCCGCCCGGACTTCGGTGAGTCGGGCTTGGAGCGTAGACGGCCCAAGCTCCCTGCGATGTTTGGGACGCACTGCACGCGGTGAGTCCTTGGCGGCTTGACCGGTCGTCGCACCGGCCGCCGCGCGTTCCATCGGGAGCATGACCCCGCACGATGGGTATCCCAGCGACCTGTCGGACGAACGCTGGCAGTTGATCGAACCGGTCCTCTCCGCTTGGCGGGCCCACACCACCGCTACCGGCCTACGACGGGCCGGTAGCTGGTTACACGCATGCCGGTATTACTCGTCTCAGAGTGGGATCTGCCGCATGGCCAGCACTGTGCCGTCCCGGCTGATCGAGACAACGCCGCCCCAGATGTGGTCCCAGGATGTCCCATATTCCTTGGCCCTTCTCGCATGGATCCGCTGTCGGTAGGCGGCTAAATCGGCCTGTCGTCTGGGCTCTTTCCTGGTGATGAGGGAAGGCTGAAGGCGAGCAGCAGGCAGCCGACCACGCCGAGGACGGGGACGGCGCGTGGCGGCCGTCCCTCGCCCGGGGTCAGGGTCCAGGCGGCGGCGTTGGCGATGGCGCAATAGGCGAGTACGCCGAAGGAGGAGAAGCCGATCGCCCCGCGCAGGTCGGCGAACGCGACGAGGATCACCACGGCGGTACCGACGGCGAGTTCGGCCCGGTGGGGGACGTTGTAGCGCGGGTGGACGGCAGCCAGCGCGTGCGGCAGGTGACGGTCGCGGGCCATCGCGAGAGTGGTGCGCGAGATGCCGAGGACGAGAGCGAGCCGCGAGCCGAGCGCGGCGAAGGCGGCACCGACGCGCACCACCGGAACCAGGGCGGGGACCCCGGCCGCGCGCACCGCGTCCGCGAGAGGCGCGGTGGCGTCGGCCAGGCTGCCGGGGCCGAGCACGGCGAGGACTGCTGTGGCGACCGCCGCGTCCACCACCAGCGTGATGCCCAGGGCCAGGGGGATCGCGCGGGGGATGGTGCGCCGCGGGTCGCGGATCTCTTCGCCGAGCGTGGCGATACGCGCGTACCCGGCAAAGGCGAAGAACAGCAGCCTGCAGCACGCCGCCGACGCTCGCGTCGCCACCCAACTCAAGGCGGGAGACGTCTGTTTGACAACTGGCGAAGGAGGCGATGACGACGGCGGCGAGGATCGCGATGACCAGGGCGACGATGGTGCGGGTCAGCCAGGCGGACTTCTGGATGCCGACGTAGTTGACGGCGGTCAGGGCCACCACGGCGGCGATCGCGACCGCGCGCTCGTGTCCGGGCCAGGCGTAGGCGCCCGCCGTGAGGGCCATGGCCGCGCAGGATGCGGTCTTGCCGATGATGAAGGCCCAGCCCGCGAGGTAGCCCCAGAAGTCGCCGAGCCGAGCCGATGATGTGGCGTTGCAGTACGCGACCACCGTCTCCGCGGCGAGGCCGACGAGCAGGCCCGAACCGGCGGCACGGGCGGCGGGGGCGAACGCTGCGAAGATCCCTGCGCCGATCATCGACCCGAGGCCGATGACCACGGCGTCGCTCACTCCCAGCCGTCGTTGCAGTCGGGGGGGGGCGCCTGTGGCGGCGGGCGGAGTGCTCATCGACGGCTCCTAGGCGGCGAAAAGGTTGTGCGAACTCGCGGAACTCCTGCGACTACTGCGGAAGGAGTACAGCATCCGTGGTAGCGACAGCTGCAGAGTGCCTGCGTCTGCACGTCGACGCACTGGGGCGTGATCTCGAGTATGGAGCGGAACGCTCAACGACTCGAGGAGAAGACGATGGCATCCGAGACTGCCCGTACGGATGGAGCTCTGGCGGGACTAGCCCGGTTCTGCTATCAGCGCCGCCGCTTGGTCCTGCTGACCTGGATCGTCGGCGTGATCGCCCTCGCGTTTGTCGGGTTCGGCTTCGGCGCTGCCTCCGACAACGACTTCACCGGTGGCGACTCCGATTCCGCCAAGGCGCAGGTTCTGGTCGAGAAGCACTTTCCCGAGCAGCAAGGAGACACGCTGACTCTCGCGATCAAGGCGGAGAAGGGGATCGACGATCCCGCCGTCCGCGAGAAGATCGAGAAAGTCGTCGCCGATCTCGATAAGTCGAAGATCACCGGGCCGGTGACTTCACCGTATCAGGACAAGGACCTGGTGACGGAGGACCGTCGTATCGCTCGTACGACGATCCCGCTCACCGACCAAGACGTGGACAAGGCCGATGTCAAGCCACTGGTGACCACGGTCAAGGACGCCTCCGGTGACGGTGTGATGCTGGGTCTCGGCGGGGACAAGGCGGAGAAGGCCGAGACGCCCAAGCAGGGTCCGGCCGAGAGCGTCGGCGTCCTCGCGGCAGCGGTGATCCTGTTCATCGCCTTCGGATCGCTGGTGGCGATGGGTCTGCCGATCGTGACCGCCCTGATGGCGATCCTCGGCGGAATCGCCCTCATCAAGCTCGTGGGACACATCGTCCCTTCGCCGGACTTCACCGTGCTCGTAGCCGCGTTGATCGGGCTAGGTGTCGGCATCGACTACGCACTCTTCATCGTGACGCGCTACAAGGAGAGCCTGCAGGAGGGGGACGAGCCTGAGACCGCGACGGTCAAGGCCATCACCACCGCGGGTCACGCGGTGCTCTTCGCCGGTACGACCGTCGTGCTCGCCCTGCTCGGCCTGGTCACCATGGGGCAGCGGCTGATGACCGGTGTGGCCATCGGCGCGTCGGTGACCGTCCTGGTGACGATGATCGCCGCGGTGACCCTGCTGCCGGCGTTCCTCGGCTTCACCGGCCACAAGATCAACTCGCTGCGCCTGCCCCGCCGTACGGCCCGCCAGAGCAAGCACACCGATGTCCCGTCCCGGGAGCGTCGTACCCCCGCCGAGCGCTGGGCCGGCGTGGTGCAGCGCAAGCCGCTGGTCGCCGCGCTCCTGGCGGGCGCGGGCCTGCTGGTGCTTGCGGCCCCCGCGCTTTCGATGCGGCTGAGCCTGCCCGATGCCAGTGTCCAGCCCCGTGACAGGAGCAGCTACACCTCGTACGAGATCCTCTCGGAGGGCTTCGGCCCCGGCTACGGCGCACCCTTGGTCTTCGCCACCGAGGTCGGCTCGAAGGACGCCGATCTGGCGCCCGTTGTCGACGCGGTCAGGAAGACCGAAGGCATCGCCTATGCGACGCAGCCGCGGCTCAGCAAGGACCAGCAGGCCGCCATCTTCATGGCCTTCCCCAAGACCGGGTACCAGGATGAGGCGACCGCGGACCTGGTGCACCAGCTGCGCGACACCACGCTGACCAAGGCGGCAGGGGGCGAAGACGTCTATGTCGGCGGCCCGAACGCCGGCGCGATCGACTTCGCCGAGGAGACGAGCTCACGCCTGCCCTTCATGATCGCGATCGTCATCGTGATGTCCTTGCTGCTGCTGATCGCGCTGGTCCGCTCGGTCACGATCGCCCTGCAGGCCGCTGTGATGAACCTGCTGTCGATCGGTGCCGCGTACGGCGTCCTGGTAGCGGTCGTGCAGTGGGGATGGCTCGGCTCGGCTCTCGGGTTCCCCACCGAAATGCCGATCACGACCTGGGTGCCGATGATGATGTTCCCGGTCCTGTTCGGTCTGTCGATGGACTACGAGGTCTTCCTGATCTCGCGGGTCCGCGAGGAGTACGAGCGCACCGGCGACACCCGGATCGCCGTGACGCGTGGTCTGGCGCGTACCGCCAAGGTCATCACGGCTGCGGCCGCCATCATGATCGCCGTCTTCACGACCTCGCTGCTCGGCCCGGACGTCTCGATCAAGCAAATCGGTCTGGGCATGGCCGTGGCCGTGTTCATCGACGCCACCGTAATCCGGATGGTCCTCGTCCCCGCGGTGATGGAGCTGTGTGGCAAGGCCAACTGGTGGATGCCGGGCAGTCGGGCACAGAAGGTGACGCCGGCTTCCAAGACCGGGGTCGAGGAAGAGGCCAGGGTCTGACTCTTCCCTGTGCTGCTTATCTGAAAGACAAGGACTGTCGCACAGGCGCTAAAAAATTTCGCAAAGCGCCTATCGGGTTAATCGGCGAAAGCCCCCGATCCAATGGGATCGGGGGCTTTCGCGTCGCTGATTGCCCGTCACATGTTCGCCACAAGCCGCCGATTGGTTGCCTTTGTCTACCACCCTCGCGTGCAGGAGCGGAAGTCTCGGGCCGTGACATTTGTCATGTGTCGCATCAAGCGAAAGTAATGCGGAGAACCATGGAAAAGACATCCTGCTGGCGTGACAGAACATCTATGGAAACACCCGGAAATTCAGGCCATGATTTCGCTATACTGGCCAAAATGATTCGGACGGTACTTCGAGCGCTCTTTCAAGTCGTACGAACATAACGGGGTGGGGTTATGGCAACGGGGCCGACGATGGAGAACCAAAAGATAGGTGTCGCAACCAGAACTGAAAATGTGGTGAAGCGGCTGGTCCTCGCATCCTTGGGTGAAGGCGCCGACGAACAGTTCCTACGGGAAATTCTCGGGGCTGACGTAGGTCAAGAAGTACTCGAGTTCGCGGCCGGCGCCGGCGGAGATCGTCGTTTGCTCGCGGAGCTCATGATCGGGCTGGAAGAAGAAGGGATCGTTCAGGAGCGTGATGGTGCCGTTGAGTTGACTGTACGACGGATTCCGCTTCGCGTTCTGGAGTTTGTCAAGCACCGGTTGAGCGGGCTGAGTACGAGCTGCCAGCAGTTTCTGAAGGTCGCAGCGGTCTTTGGGAGGTCCTTCATGTTGGAGGACGTGTCCAAGATGTTGGACCGGTCGTCGGCCACCTTGCTGCCGCCCTTGGATGAAGCCATGGAGGCAGGCTTCGTGGTTGCGGTCGAGCGTCAATTGGAATTCCATAGCGAATTCCTCTTGCGAGGGGTAATTCACTCCATCCCAGTCCCCGTGCGCAGCGCATTGCAGCGCGAGGCCATGGGGCATTCCGGGAGACGTCCGCCGACCTACGAACAGCAACTCTGGATGGCCAAGCGCCCGGCTGAACCGTCGTATGAGGCCAGAGAAGAATCCGGCGAGGTCTATTCAAGAGCTCACGGCCTGATAATGAGCGGAAAGGCGACAGCCGGAATACGCGCAGCGGAACGCAAGCTCGCGAGCTCCAGTGTTTCGGCAGCGGCCCGACTTGATGCCGAAGCATCTGTGATCCTCGGCCACTTCCTGCTCGGCAATGAGGAGGCCGATAGGTATTCCGAGAGAATTCTTCGGGAGCGAGAACCTGAGCAAGGTGATATTGCTGCTTTGATGGCGCTGACGACGCTCTCCAATGCTCGCTGGTGCGCCGGGGAGTTGGCTGAAGGCATCAGCCTGGGGCGTACTGCGGTGCGCTACAGCGATGGATCCGACCCGGTTTGGGGTCTGCATTTCAAGCTCGCTCTGGCCGGGAAGCTGGCAAACCTTCGCGAATTCGACCAGGCCGAATCGCTGATCAACGAGGCGGAAGCCGGCCTTCGGGAACTTCCCACGCAGGTCTGGACTGCCGCGCCTGCCGCCATGCGGTCCCGGTTGTTTCTGCAGTCCGGACGTTTTGGGGATGCCCGTCGTGAAGCGGAGATCGTGACCGCCGCGGCGGAGCGGGACGCCGTACCCGTGTTCCGGCCCCTCGCGTACTCCGTCCTCAGCACAGTCGCCCTCTACATGGGGGATCTGCCTACGGCCGCTGAGCAATTGGGGCGTCTGCACAGTGAGTTGGTCTTGGATCAAACAGTACTGCACTCCACGCAGTACGCCTGGACGGAATTGCGCATCGCCGTCAAGAGAGAAGGGCCGCGGGCGGCCATCGATCTGCTGTCCGGCAAGTACAGCCACCTTGCCACCCGGCGGAGCCTGTACGTCGAGGATCCGGGGGCTGCCGCATTCCTGGTCCGCCTGGCGCTCGACGTGGGTGACACCGGCCTCCAGCGCAGTGTGCTCGAAACCGTGAGAAGCCTCGCGGAGGACAACCCTGGGATTTCTGTCGTCAGTCTCGGTGCTGTGCACGCCCATGCATTGGCGAACGGCGACCCGGGAGCCTTGGCGCGCGTCATAGCGCAGTCACCGGATCCCATCTCGGTCGCTTTGGCGACGGAGGAGCTCGCCAAGCTCTATGCCGCCGCAAAAGGACCTGCAAGGAAGTGGAAGAGCAATCCAGTTGCTCCGGATCCGCTGCTTGCTGATTCTCAAGAAGAAGGCGGCACGCAGCTGAGCGCTGTCTGCTGGTCCGGTCTCTCTGACATGGAGCGACGCATCTCCTATCTGGTGAGCGTAGGTCTTACCAACCGTCAGATCGCCAAACGGGTCCACCTTTCTGCGCACACCGTGAACTACCATCTCAGAAAGGTTTACAAGAAGTTGGGCATCAATACCCGAGTCGAGCTTGCACGTGGAGCGGCCAGCTATTCGAGCAGAGCTGCCATCTATTCGATGGAAGGCGAAGAGCTCGGCGAGGCTCTCTGACGGGTGAGCCCCTCGGAGGGTTGATGCCCTGGGACGGCGGCCGGGTAAGGCGCATTGCGCCCCCGGCCGCCGCTCTGGTCAGCTTGCGGATCCACACCGATGCGAGGTCGCCATGGCCGGTGGGAAAGCCTCGTGTGCGATGAAGTGCTTGGTCAGTTCGACGCGACTGTTGATGTCGAGTTTGGAGAACACGCGCCGCAGATGGCTGTCGACGGTGTGGGGCGACAGGAACAACACGCTCGCCGCTTCTCTGTTGGTCTTGCCGTCGACGATCGCCTGTACGACGCGGAGCTCCGCGCCCGTGAGGCTTTCCCAGCCCGACTTGGGCAGTTCGGCACCCGGGCCGCGTACCTGCTGCATGCCGAGGTGACGTGGCTTCTTCTGGACCCGTGCCGCGTCCTCGAGTGCGAGGCCCGCCGCCAGCGGGCGTCCGGCGAGCCGATAGAGCTCGGCGGCGTGGTGCAAGGCGGCCGTGTCGTCGCGCAGGACGCCCTCGGCGTGTTCGGCGCCGGCCGCCAGGGACCACACCCCCGGATTACGCT
The DNA here is from genome assembly GCF_040686095.1 of Streptomyces sp. NPDC086554. Taxonomy (NCBI): domain Bacteria; kingdom Bacillati; phylum Actinomycetota; class Actinomycetes; order Kitasatosporales; family Streptomycetaceae; genus Streptomyces; species Streptomyces sp. NPDC086554. Next base: position 42,131 of record NZ_JBFBJK010000027.1, on the reverse strand, counting down.
CGGCCGTGCGACGGGCGAGATCGGCCGCTCGTCGAGCTTCCGCGCCGAGCCCCGCCTGCACGGCCAGGTGGACGAGCGTTGCCGCCGCCGTCGGGACCTCGGCAAAGAGCAGCGGGTCGGGCGGGGCGTGCCCCTCGGGGCTGATCAAGCTCCGGACCGTCATCGCCGGACGCCCACTCGCCGCGTGGAATCGGGCGAGCACCCAATCAAGGCGGGCCCTGTCGGCTGATGCGTCACCTGTCACGAGCCGTTCCGTCGCTCGCAACTGTTCACCGGCGGTGGCGAGATCGCCGTTGTGCAGGCTGATCCGGGCGACGACGAGCCGTGCGGGCACGGAGTCCTCCGGCGCGGACCGGTCCGCGGGGCGAAGCGCCTTCTCGGCTTCGACACGCGCTTCCTCAAGTCGGCCTTCCGCAGCGAGGACTTCGGCACGGTGCCCGTACCACAAGGCTTCGGACCAGGGCTCGCCCGGCTTCTCGGCCTCCTGCTTGATGACAGCACAGACGGCTGCCGCCTCCTCGAACTGATCGGCCGCGACGAGCCCCCGGACCAGCCAGGTCCACAGCGGGCGTTCGCATGTGCCGCAGTACGTCGGGGTCGGGGCCGGCTGTGCCGTGTCGGCCGCAGCGGTCGCATACGCAGCGGGGCGCAGGGCGATGTCCGTGAGGCGGCCGGCTTCGGTGCCCTGCCCCGCTCCTGCCAGCAGGTGCACCGCACGAGCCAGCGTTCGCGGTGCTTCGTCGAACAGATCGTGCAGAGCCGAGACGGCCCGAGCCACCACAGTGTCACAGCCGCACAGGGGGGAGCGTGGAGCCGGTGAACTGGGGGGCGCAGTGGAAGGCACGACGGAAGACGCGGCAGAGGGCATGGCGGAAGACTCGGCAGAGGCCATGACCCCTGAGCGCTCCGACTCTTGAAACGCGGCTTCCTGCAGCGCTTCCCCGACGACCTCATGGGCGAACGTCAGCTCTCTGCCCTCCTTTCGCATCAAGCCCTCCCGCACCGCCAAGTCGGCGCTAGGGGACAGATCGAGGGCGGATTCGCCGAGCATGGCTGCCGCTTCTTCGACCGTGAACGAGCGCCCGATCCTCCCGCCGCACACGAGCAGACGCCGCACCGCGGCCGGCACCTCGTCCAGCAGGCGGCCGACCGCGGTGAGGACACCCTTGGGCATGCGCTCGGCCGCCACTGACGCCGTGCCGTTGACGATGATCACCTCGCCGGCTTGGACGAGCGCGCTGAACAAGCTCTCCACCAGCAACGGGTTTCCGCCGCAGCGAGCCGCCCAACTGAGCGCGGACGAGTCAGGTTTGGCGCCGAGCACGCTGGTGCACAACTCGGCCACGGCCTCGTTGTCCAGCGCCCCCAGATAGAGCCGCACCGCGGAGTGATCGGCCAGCCAGTCGATGGCGTGCTGGGCCATGGAGGATGTGGGATCCGGTCGGCGTGAGAGCAGCCAGAACACCGGTGACGAAGCGAGCGACCGCACGAGCTCGCGCAGGACCAGGCCATTGACATCGTCCACTTGCTGGGCATCGTCGAGAACGATCACGAGGGGGTGCCTGCGCGCCGCGGTCTCGACCAGCCGACCCATTCGGTCGATCAACCAGAAGGGGTTCCTGCCCGGCCGTACCAGATCATCGAAATCGGCCTCGCCGGGCATCACTTGCTGCAGCAGGTTGATGAGCAGGTGAATGGGGGCCGTTCGATGGGTTCCGCTCGCCCGCCCGGCGGCCACGGCCAGGCCGCGTTCAGCGGCCTCCAGAGCCGTGGCCTGCAGCAGGCGGGTCTTTCCGGTGCCGAGCGGGCCGTCGACGACGACGCAGCCGCCGCCGCCCTGTGCGGTGGAATCCAAATGTCTGCCCAACGCGGACAGCGCGTTTTCACGCCCTACCAATAGATTCATCATTACCCCCGTCTTGCGGAGAATTATCTGACGCACGACATGAGCCACGACATGAGCAAGGCAATAAAGGATCGTCGAGCTGCGTCGCGGTGTTCAACTGTCCGGATGGGTCAGTTGAACACCGGGGAGTCACACCGCAGACGCCTGCTCTCCCGTCCGACTGCGGCGTGCCGGAAGATGCAGCGTAATCGCTGAGGCGTGAATTTCTGTACGGCTGGGCACTACTCGCACGGGTAGTGGGCAGGGCGCCGCATTGCGAATACTGTCGTGCCGTATTGACGCCGGTCCCCCGGCGCCGCTCAACCGGGTTCATCTCGCCGTCCTGTGCAATGAACACCGGAACCCCCCGCGCTCGGCGTGCTGTTATCTCAGCGAATTCATGGGAGACCGAGATGCATGAGCACGAGATTGATCGCTGCTTTGATCGGGAGAAGAGAGCATGACTGTCAGCCATCTCGGGGCAGCCGTGGACACGGCTGCTGTCGAAGCCGTGATCAGGGGCTTCTTGGCCGAGCGCCGGGCCGAGCTCGACACGCTCGACCGGGATCTCGCGGCGACGGTCGCCGAGCTGGAGAGCTATGTGCTGCGCGGCGGCAAACGTATCCGGCCGGCCTTCGCCTGGCTCGGCTGGATCGGCGCCGGCGGTGATCAGCGAGATCCGGCAGCCGCGACGGTGCTGAGCGCCTGCGCGGGACTTGAGCTGCTGCATGCTTCGGCCCTGATCCACGACGACATCATTGACGCGTCCCGGACGCGCCGCGGCCATTCCGCCGCGCATGTGACCTTCGCCGAGCGGCATCGGCTGCGAAGCTTCTCCGGTGACTCCGACGCCTTCGGCACGGCCACCGCCATCCTGGTCGGAGACTTGGCTCAGGTATGGGCCGACGTCATGGTCCGCACGTCCGGGCTGTCGGTGGACGCGCAGCTCAGGGTCGAGCAGGTGTGGTCCTCGGTGCGCTCGGAGGTCCTGTACGGCCAGCTGCTCGACCTGGTCAACCAGGCGAGCGACGACGAAGGCATCGAGGCGGCCCTGCGCGTCAATCAGTACAAGACGGCCTCCTACACGGTGGAGCGCCCGCTCCAGTTCGGTGCCGCGATCGCGGGCGCGGGACCCGAACTCATGGCGACTTACCGGGCGTTCGGCGCTGACATCGGGATCGCCTTCCAGCTCCGTGACGACCTGCTCGGTGTGTTCGGCGACCCGAAGGTGACGGGCAAGCCGTCGGGTGACGATCTGCGCGAGGGCAAGCGAACGGTTCTGCTCGCGACGGCGCTCGAGTGCGCGGATGAATGCGACCCGGACGGGGCGAAATTCCTCCGGGCGACGATCGGCACCGACCTCTCGGGCGATGAGCTCGCCGCTGTACGGTCCCTGTTCGTCGACGTCGGCGCCGTCGACCGCATCGAGCGGCAGATCGCGCTCCGCACCGACCGGGCCATGGCCGTGCTTCAGGCGAGCGAAGCCACCGCCCCCGCCAAGGACCAGCTCGCCGCAATGGCGATCAAGGCGACACAGCGGGCGCACTGATGGCATCCACGAATCCGAGCACATACGCCGACCACGGAAGCCCCGAAGGTGATCCGGATGCCGGGCGTGGCAGGCTCGGTGTCGGACGCGCCCACGGCAAGGTCATCCTGCTGGGGGAGCACGCCGTCGTGTACGGCGCTCCGGCCCTGGCCATGCCGGTTTCGCAGCTCACGGCGACAGTGACCGTCAGGCGATGCTCATGTCCGGACGGCAGCGCGGACCAGCTCTCCTTCGCGGTGGCGGGATCAGGGGCCGCGCCGGTGACACCGCTCGCCACGGACGGACTGCGGCGCCTGGTGGCGGAGTTCAAAGAGAAGACCGGGGCCGTCGGCCGCGTGTGCGCGGGTGTGCTCGTCGACTGCGCGATCCCGCAGGGCCGCGGGCTCGGCTCCAGTGCCGCGTGCGCCCGGGCGGCCGTTCTGGCCTTCGCGGAACTCTTCGACCGTCGGCTCGACGCTAAGGAGGTGTTCGATCTGGTGCAGGCCTCGGAGACGCTGGCCCACGGCAGATCGAGTGGCATCGACGCGCTCGCCACGGGTGCGACGTACCCCATCCTCTTCCGTGCCGGCACCGCCCGTGAACTGCCCAGCCTCGACGGGGTGTGCGTCATCGCGGACAGCGGCGTCGGCGGCAGCACCAAGGACGCGGTGGAGATGGTGCGGCGCAAGTTCGAGCGCAACGCGGACGCACAGGCCGAGTTCGTGCGCCGGGTGTCGAGCCTGGCCCGAGGAGCCGCGGACGACCTCGCGCACGGCCGCTCCGGCGACTTCGGCGCGCGGCTGACCGAGAACCACAGGCTGCTCCGAGACCTCGGGCTCAGCACGGACCGCATCGACGCCCTGGTCGATGCCGCGCTCGCGGCCGGCGGCCTGGGCGCCAAAATCAGCGGCGGTGGGCTCGGAGGCTGCATGATCACGCTGGCCGGGGAGCCTCGGCAGGCACAGGACATAGTGCGCCGCCTGCACGAAGCGGGAGCGGCACAGACGTGGGTCGTGCCGATGGGGAGGTTCGCGCGTCATGGCGATTGACCGCAAGGCGGGCCCTGCCGGGCCGCGGGAGAGGGCCCTGGAGCGTGGCGCGACCGCTGTCGCCCACCCGAACATCGCCCTGATCAAGTACTGGGGCAAGAGCGACGAGCGACTCGTCATACCGTACGTCGACAGCCTGTCGATGACCTTGGACGTCTTCCCGACCGTCACCACTGTCCGGCTCACTCCTGGGGAGCCGTCCGACACCGTGAGCCTCGACGGCGCCCCCGCGGTGGGCGAGCCACTTCGGCGCGTCATCGACTTTCTGGAGCTGATACGGGAGTTGTCCGGGCGGATCGAACCGGCCGCCGTCGACACCCGCAACGCCGTCCCCACCGGAGCGGGCCTTGCGTCATCGGCGAGCGGCTTCGCCGCCCTGGCACTCGCGGGCGTGACCGCGTACGGCGTCGATCTCGATGCCACCGCGCTGTCGCGACTGGCCCGGCGCGGGTCCGCGTCGGCATCCCGGTCCGTCTTCGGCGGCTTTGCGCTGTGCCACGCGGGCCGGGGCATCGGCGCCGCCGCCGACCTTAGTTCCTACGCCGAGCCGGTGCCCGTCACGGACTTCGATCCCGCGCTGGTGATCGCGTTGGTCGACGCGGGCCCCAAGGCCGTGTCCAGCCGTGCCGCCATGCGGCGAACCGTCGAGACCTCGCCGCTCTACCAGGCGTGGACGATCTCCAGTAAGGGCGACCTGCTCGACATGCGGGCTGCGCTGCATCGGGGCGATCTCGAAGCGGTCGGCGAGATAGCCGAGCGGAACGCCCTCGGCATGCACGCGACGATGCTGGCCGCGAGGCCTGCCGTGCGCTACCTCTCGCCGGGCACGCTGGCCGTGCTCGACAGCGTCCTGCAGCTTCGGGCGGACGGCATACCCGCCTACGCGACCATGGACGCGGGACCGAACGTCAAGGTGCTCTGCCACCGCGCGCATGCCGACAGGGTGGCAGAAACGGTGAGTGGCGCCGCGCCGGGATGCTCGACGGTCATCGCCCGGCGTGGGCCGGGCGCCCGTCTGCGGGCGGAGGCCGAGGAGTGACCGGACCGCGCATGGTCAGCCGGCATGCGCCGGGCAAGCTGTTCATCGCCGGAGAGTACGCGGTTATCGAGCCAGGACACCCGGCGATCCTGGTGGCGGTCGACCGGCAGGTCGGCGTCACCGTCTCAGGAGCCGATGGTGTCGACGTCGTGATCGAATCCGACCTCGGCCCGGGCGAGACACGCATGCGGCGGAGTGACGGCGGGCTTGTCGGCATCGGCGCGGACGACGAACGACAGGCACGGCACAGCCTCACCCATGTGGTGTCGGCGATCGAAGTAGTCGACGCGCTGCTCGCCGAGCGCGGGCTGAGCGCGCCCCCGATGCACCTCTCGATCATGAGCCGCCTGCACCACGAAGGAACCAAGATCGGCCTGGGATCGAGCGGCGCGGTGACGGTCGCCGCAGTGGCCGCCGTGACCGCGTACTGCGGCATGGAAGTGTCGACCGACGCCCTCTTCCGCCTTGCCATGCTGGCGACGGTGCGGCGCGACCGCCGTTCCTCGGGCGGCGATCTCGCGGCGAGCGTCTGGGGCGGCTGGATCGCGTACCGAGCACCGGATCGGGCCGCCGTGCTCGAGATGGCGCGCCGCCGGGGCATCGAGGAGACGCTCCGCGCACCTTGGCCGGGCTTCGGGGTGCGACGGCTGCCGCCGCCCCGCGGTCTCGCACTGGAGGTGGGCTGGACCGGACAACCGGCAAGCACGGCTTCCCTTGCAGGACGCCTCGGTACGCGTGACTGGCAGGGCAGCTCGTCGCAACGGCGCTTCGTGGAGCGCAGCGACGCATGCGTGCGTGCCGCGATCCATGCGCTGGAGCGGGGATACGACGACGCATTGCTGTGCCAGATCCGAGCAGCTCGCCAGGTGCTCGCGGACCTGGACGACGAAGTCGGGCTCGGCATCTTCACCACCGAGCTGACAGCACTGTGCGACGCCGCCGAAGCAGTCGGCGGTGCGGCCAAACCCTCAGGCGCCGGGGGCGGCGACTGCGGCATCGCGTTCCTTGACGCCACCGCGGAGAAGGAGCGTTCGCGCCTGCGCGAGAAGTGGGCCGCCGCAGGGGTCCTTCCTCTGCCGATCCATGTCCAGCCGACGAAGCCCACGCAGCCGATGAAGCCGCAAGAGCCGACGATGCACGGGAAGCCCACGACGCCGACAGACGGGAGCGCGGAATGATCGCGCATCGCAAGGACGACCATGTCCGGTTCGCTGCCGAGCAGCAACGCCACCTCGGTGGCCACCACCAGTTCGACGACGTGTCCTTCGTCCATCACGCCCTGGCCGGCATCGACCGGCCCGATGTCTCCCTGGCCACGCGGTTCGGCGGCATCGAGTGGAAGGTCCCGCTGTACATCAACGCGATGACCGGCGGAAGCGAGATGACCGGTGCCATCAACCGGGATCTGGCGATCGCCGCCCGCGAGACGGGTGTCCCCATTGCGACGGGGTCCATGAGCGCGTACTTCGCCGACGCATCAGTGGCGGAGACCTTCAGCGTGATGCGCCTGGAGAATCCGGCCGGGTTCATCATGGCGAACGTCAACGCGAACGCCTCCGTCGAGAACGCGCGTCGGGCTGTCGACCTGTTGCAGGCAGACGCCTTGCAGATTCACCTCAATTCCCTTCAGGAAACGGTGATGGCAGAGGGCGACCGGTCGTTCTCCGCCTGGGGGCCGCAGATCGAGAAGATCGTCGCAGGCGTCGACGTCCCGGTGATCGTGAAGGAGGTCGGGTTCGGGCTGAGCCGCGAAACCGTTTTGATGCTCCGGGACATGGGGGTGCGCGTGGCCGATGTCGCAGGCCGTGGCGGCACCGATTTCGCCCGCATAGAGAACGACCGCCGGGATCGCGCCGACTACTCCTATCTCAACGGCTCGGGGCAATCCACCCCCGCATGCCTGCTGGACGCCCAGGATGCCGGAATCCCGGTCCTTGCCTCCGGCGGTGTCCGCAATCCGCTCGATGTGGCGCGCGGCCTCGCCCTCGGCGCATCCGCCGCCGGAGCGTCAGGACCGTTCCTCAAGACGGTGCTCGACGACGGCGTACCGGCTCTGATCTCGCGGATCTCTGAGTGGCTCGATCAGCTCGAAGCCCTGATGACCGTGCTCGGCGCGCGGACCCCGGCCGACCTGACCCGATGCGACGTACTCGTCCGGGGCGACCTGCGGGAATTCTGCGCCGACCGGGGAATCGAAACCCGTCGGCTCGCCACCCGCTCCCGCTCCCACGGCACCACTCACACGACGATTGGAAACTTCCGATGAACGAGACGCACGCAATCGCCGGTGTTCCCATGAGATGGGTGGGCCCCCTGAGGATGTCGGGAAACGTGGCGAGCACCGAGACGGAGGTCCCGCTCGCCACCTATGAGTCGCCACTGTGGCCCTCCGTCCGCCGGGGCGCGAAGCTGTCCATGATGGTCGAGAACGGTATCTCCGCCACTCTGGTCGACGACCGGATGACGCGCTCGGTGCTCGTCAAGGCTGACGACGCGCACAACGCGTATCTGGCGGCGCTGGACGTTGCCGCGCAGCTCGAAGAGTTGCGGGCGATCGTCCGCAAATGCAGCAGATTCACCGAGCTCGTCGCGCTCCGCCACGAGATCACGGCCAACTTGCTATTCCTCCGGTTCGAGTTCACCACCGGCGACGCCTCCGGGCACAACATGGCTACGCTGGCCGCCGATGCGCTCCTGACTCACATCCTGCAGAGCGTTCCGGGCATCACGTACGGCTCGATCTCGGGAAACTACTGCACGGACAAGAAGGCCACCGCGATCAACGGCATTCTGGGCCGAGGCAAGAACGTGGTCACTGAACTGCTCCTGCCACGCGACGTCGTTCATCGCTACCTGCATACGTCGGCTGCCGCGATAGCCGAATTGAACGTGAACAAGAACCTGATCGGCACCCTGCTCGCCGGTGGAATCCGCTCGGCCAACGCACATTACGCGAACATGCTGCTCGCCTTCTACCTCGCGACCGGCCAGGACGCGGCGAACATCGTCGAAGGCTCACAAGGCGTGACCGTGGCCGAGGATCGGGACGGCGACCTCTACTTCTCCTGCACCCTGCCGAACCTGATCGTGGGGTCGGTCGGCAACGGCAAGGGGCTCGATTTCGTCGAGGAGAACCTGACCCGCCTCGGCTGCCGGGCAGAGCGTGAACCCGGAGAGAACGCGCGCAGGCTCGCGGTCATCGCGGCCGCAACGGTGCTGTGCGGCGAGCTCTCGCTCCTTGCGGCGCAGACGAATCCCGGTGAACTGATGCGAGCCCACGTCCACCTGGAGCGCAAGAGCACGTCCACGACGGTCGGAGGCTGGTGATGTCCGAGGACGCCGCCATCGGAATTCACGACCTCTCGTTCGCGACGGCGCAGTTCGTCCTGACACACGCGACGCTGGCCGCCGAGAATGGCTATGACGTCGCCAAATATCACGCGGGCATCGGTCAGAGATCGATGAGCGTGCCCGCCGCCGACGAGGACATCGTGACCATGGCGGCCGCAGCTGCCGCGCCCGTCGTCGCGCGGCACGGCGCCGACCGGATCCGGACGGTCGTCTTCGCGACGGAGACGTCCGTCGATCAGGCGAAGGCGGCCGGGATACATGTCCATTCGCTGCTGGGGCTGCCGTCGGCCACCCGGGTCGTGGAACTCAAGCAGGCCTGCTACGCCGCGACGGCGGCTCTGCAGTTCGCGATCGGCCTCGTGCATCGCGACCGTGCGCAGCAGGTGCTTGTGATCGCCAGCGACGTCTCGAAGTACGAGCTGGGCAGTCCCGGTGAAGCGACCCAGGGCGCGGCCGCGGTGGCCATGCTCGTCAGCGCGGATCCCGCCCTGGTACGGATCGAGGACCCGTCGGGCGTGTACACCGCCGACATCATGGATTTCTGGCGGCCGAATTATCGCACCACCGCCCTCGTCGACGGGCGGGAGTCCGTTTCCGCGTATCTGCAAGCGGTGGAAGGCACGTGGAAGGACTACACCGAGCAAGGCGGCCGCGCGTTGGGCGAGTTCGGCGCCTTCTGCTACCACCAGCCGTTCACGAAGATGGCGTACAAGGCGCACCGGCACCTGCTCCAGCACTGCGGGCACAACACCGGCGCGGGTGAGATCGCGCGCTTCATCGGGCACACGACGACGTACAACACCGAAATCGGAAACAGCTATACCGCCTCGATGTATCTGGGTCTTGCCTCATTGCTGGACAACGCCGACGATCTGACCGGCCAGGCCGTCGGCTTTCTCAGCTACGGGTCCGGCAGCGTCGCGGAGTTCTTCGCCGGCACCGTCGTCCCGGGTTACCGCGCGCATCTGCGATCAGAAGTGCATCGCGCCGCGATCGCACGGCGCCAGGACATCGACTACGCCAAGTACCGCGAACTGCACGAGCGATCCTTTCCGGCCGACGGTGCAGACCATCCCGTGGAGCGAGAGACCGCGGGGCCATACCGGCTTGCCGGACTCTCCGGGCACAAGCGGATCTATGAGCCGCGCTAGCCCTCTGCGGCATCTGTCCCGGCTCGCTCTTCAAAGACCAGGCACAGCACCACACTTGGAGGATCAATGTCTGAAACCGCTGAAGTGGCAGAACTCTATGCGGTCCTTAGGGAATCCGCGCGCCAGCTGGGCGTGCCCTGCGCGCGGGACACGGTCCTGCCTGTTCTTACCGCGTACGAGGACGCACTCGCGCACGACGCGACCGTCGTCGCCTTCAGGGTCGCCACCGGTGTGCGCCACGTGGGAGAGCTCGACTGCCGCTTCACGACGCATCCCAAGGACCGGGACCCGTACGCCTTCGCCCTGTCGAAGGGTCTCACCGCGCAGACGGAGCACCCGGTCGGGTCCCTGCTCTCGGAGATCCAGGGACAGTGCCCCATCGACAGTTACGGCATCGACTTCGGAGTCGTCGGCGGCTTCAAGAAGGTCTACGCGTTCTTCACGCCGGACGACCTGCAGGACCTGTCGAAGGTGGCCGGCCTGCCGTCCATGCCGCGCAGCCTGGCCGACAACGCCGACTTCTTCGCCAGCCATGGCCTTGCCGATCGCGTTGGCGTGATCGGGATCGACTACCCCCACCGAACGGTGAACATCTACTTCAACGACGTACCCTCGGAATGCTTCAAGGCGAAGACCATCACGTCGATGCTCGGCGAGATGGGAATGGCGGAACCGAGCGAGCAGATGCTCGGCCTGAGCCAGGAGGCGTTCGGGCTCTACGCCACCCTGAACTGGAACTCCTCGCAGATCGAGCGGATCTGCTACGCCGTGACCACCACGGATCTGACCTCGCTCCCCGTGCAGATCGAGCCGGAGATCGAGCGGTTCGTGCGCAGCGTTCCTTACGGCGGCGACGACCGGAAGTTCGTCTACGGAGTCGCATCGTCCCCCGAAGGGGAGTACTACAAGATCGAGTCCCACTACAAGTGGCAGCCGGGGGCGATGGACTTCATCTGAGCATCAGCGATTGCGTGGTGACACCAGGCCCGACTCGTATGCGAGGACCACGAGTTGGGCGCGGTCGCGGGCCTGGAGCTTGTTCATGGCCCGGTTGACGTGGGTCTTCGCGGTCAACGGGCTGATCACCATGCTGTCGGCGATCTCTTCGTTGGACAGGCCCTGCGCGACCAGGGTGACTGCCTCGCGTTCACGGTTGGTCAATTCCGCAAGGCCGGTGGCCTGAGTGCTCAGCGGCTGCGCGACATACCGGTTGATCAGCATCTTGGTGATCGAGGGCGCGAGCAGCGCGTCACCGCGCGCGGCGACGCGCACCGCGTGCAGCAGGTCGTCAGGCACAATGTCCTTGACGAGAAACCCCGCGGCGCCGGCGCGCAGCGCGTTGAAGACGTTCTCGTCCAGGCCGTAGTTGGTCAGGATGACGACGCGCATCTGGGTCAGGCCCGGATCCGCCGCGACCTCCCGGGTCGTCTCGATGCCGTCCATGACGGGCATCGAGATGTCGACGAGGGCGAGGTCGGGCAGATGCTCACGGGCGAGGGTCAGGCCCTCCTTGCCGTTGGCGGCCTCGGCCACCACCTCGATGTCGTCCTCCGCGTCGAGCAGCGCGCGGAAACCGCTGCGCAGGAGCGGCTGGTCGTCGACCAGCAGGACACGGATCATGAAATCCTCGCCACGGGGAGTTCGGCCTGGACGGTGAATCCGCCCTCGGTTCGCGGTTCCGCGCGCAGCTGTCCGCCCAGGGCGGTGACGCGCTCACGCATACCCAACAGCCCTACGCCGGGCGCCGATGCGGAGCCCGGCTTGGCCGTCCCGTCGTCGTCGACCTGGATGGAGAGGGCGCCTGGAAGGTAGTAGATCCGGATCGACGCGGTCGCGGCCGCCGCGTGGCGTGCGGTGTTGGTGAGTGACTCCTGGACGATCCGGTAGGCGGTCCGGTCCACGGCGTCCGGCACGTCGTGGCGTTGTCCCTCGATCGTCAGCGTCGTCTTCAGGCCGATCCCGTGGGCCCGCTGCACCAGATCCGGGAGGTGGTCGAGGCCGTGTGACGGCGGTTGGGCGGTGTCGTCGCGCAGCGTCTCCAGCGTCGCCCGCAGTTCCCGGGTCGCCTCACGGCCCGCCTCCTGGATCGCCAGGAGCGCCTCCGGCACTTGCTCGCCCCGCTTGCGGGCCAGGTGGACGGCGACTTCGGACTGCACCTTCACGATCGAAATCTGGTGGGTGAGCGAATCATGCAACTCCCGTGCGATGTGCAGCCGTTCCTCGGTCGCGCGAAGCCGTGCGGTCTCCTCACGGGTGCGTTCGGCTTCGTCCGCCCGGCGCTCGGCCTGCCGCAGCGCTTCGCCCGCGGCTCCGGCGGCGACCAGCCAGGCGATCTCCAGGACGCCGCGCGCCTGTGCCAGCGCTTCGGACGTCGCCCCGTCCGCCGGGGAGGCAAGGACGGCCAGCGGCAGAATGATCAGCAGGGCCAAGGAGGTCAGCACGGTGAACAGACGGTGCCCCTCGCGCACGGCGGCGTACACCGCGAACAGGTAGGCGACGGCGGGCACCTCGAAGCCGGCCGCGTTGTACCCCACCACGCACAGCCCGGTGACGACCAGGACGGGCAGGGGAATCCGGCGACGGCCGATCAGCGCCAGGCCGCTCGCCGCCACAAGCGCGTAGCCGAGCGAGCTGAGATCCTTGGCTGAGTGATCCTCGGCGAGGGCGGTGACAAGGAGTGTCGCCGCCACGCCGAACGCGATCACCCAGTCCTTGGTCTGGGCCCAGACTCTGGACAGTCCTGTGGTCATAAGCGCACCTTAGCCGGAGCTTGCCGCGAAGGAGTCGTGCTCTGGGACGAAGGGCCCACTACCGCACGCGCAGTAATTTCGCGGCGTCTACTGCCCCTGCGGCAACAGGGCCTTGGTGCGCTCGCGGCGCCCCCACGCGACCGTGGTGCTGAGCACGAGCAGGATCACGGCCAGGAGCGAGAAGGCGTCGATGACGAGGTTGGTGATCACCGCACCGACCATCAGGCTGACCAGGCCAAGCGCGGCGAGCCCGACCAGGCGCGGCACGAGGAGCCCGATCACGCCGAGCACCTCGAGGGTGCCGACGAAGTACCTGAGCCACTGGCCGGCGCCGATCTGATCGAAGGCCTCGACCATCGCTTCCGCGCCGGCGAGCTTCGCTGAGCCGGCCGCCAGGAACACGATGACCAGGAGGGCGTGGGACACCCACAACGTGATGCCCCCGGCCCGCCCCCGTCTGCCAGCCGCTGATCTCAACTGCCCGGTCATCAAAGCCTCCAGTTCTGTTCCTGATGGATTTCGCCCGGGCCCAGGGTCGGGCTCAGACCGGACTCCCCACTAGCAGCGAGGAGAGCAGACCGCCGAGTATCTGCGGGCCGTGCTGGGTGAGTACGGATTCGAGATGGAATTGCACGGACTGAAATCCCGTGCCGCGCAGGGCGTGCACTTCACCCGTCCGGGGATCCCGGCTGATGTCTATGGGCTTGCGCCGGCCGGTGCCGGGAATGAAGTCGTTTTCGGTGCGGGCGGCGTAGGTGTTGTAGAAACCCACGAGTTCGGGACGGTCGAACAGGTCGACCTGTTTCTGTACGCCTTGGTTGGGGACTGTGCGCCGGATGATGTCGAGACCGAGCTCATCGGCGAGTATCTGGTGGGCCAGGCAGATGGAGAGGAAGGGGACGCTGCCCGCGAGCAGGTCACGGGTGAGTGCGCGGAGCCTGTTCATACGGGGGTCCGCGGTGTCGCGGGGGTCGCCGGGGCCGGGGCCGACAATGACGATGTCGTATCCCTGCCGGGGCATCGGCTCGTCGTGGCGCGTGATCGTGGTCCGCAGCCCGAGGGCGCGCAGCTGATGCCCGAGCATTCCCGTGAACGTGTCTTCGTTGTCGACGACTAGCACACGCCGTCCCGCAAGGGCCGGGTCCGGCCCGCTTCCGTGAGCCCCGTCGAGCCAGAAGCGCGAGAGCGTGGTGTTGCGGGACGCCAGGGCCTGGCGCACCCGGGGGTGGGCGGCCGGTGACGTGTGCGCTCCCATGGCCGGTGACGTGTGCGCACCCGTCGGGGTGGGCGCGCCGTCGGCGTGACCGTTTTCCTGCGTAAGGCCGAGTGCCTTGAGCACGCCTGCGGCCTTGGCCCGGGTCTCGGCCACCTCGGAATCGGGGTGGGAGTCCCGGACGAGTGAGGCGCCGACGCCCAGGCGCAGCCGTCCTTCACCGTCGACCTCGGCGGTCCTGATCATGATCGCCGAGTCGAGTGTGCGGCTGCCCGCCGCGTCGTGGCCGATCAATGCGAGGACGCCGCCGTAGTACCCGCGGCCCGTCGTCTCATGGCGGCGGATGACCCGGAAGGCATTCTCGAGAGGGCTGCCGGTGACGGTCGGTGCGAGCAGGGTTTCGCGCAACACGGCGCGTACGTCGAGATCGCTGTGGCCGGTCAGGACGTATTCGGAGTGGGTCAGACGCGCCATTTCCTTGAGGAACGGTCCGTGCACCCGGCCGCCGGTGGAGCACATGCGGGCCATCATTTTCAGTTCCTCGTCGACGACCATATAGAGCTCGTTGGCCTCTTTAGGGTCGTTCAGGAAATCCAGGAGCCCGGATACCTCCGGGCCCGTCCCGGGGTGCCGGTACGTGCCGCTGATGGGATTCATCGACACGATCCCGTCGGCGGACCTGCTGACATGCCGTTCCGGCGATGCGCCGATGAACGTTGCCGCGCCGGTGTGGAACAGGAAGGTCCAGTACGACCCGAGTTCACCGGTGAGGAGTCGCCGGAAGACGGCGAGTTCTGTAGGGACCGAGTGGTCGTCGAGCCGCGCGGTGAACGAACGTCTGATGACGAAGTTGGATCCGGCGCCCTGCCCTATCTCGTCGCCGAGGACCCGCTCGACGATTGCCGCGTACTCCTCGTCGCTGATGTCGAATCCGGAGTCGGACACCCGCACGTTCTGCTCGGGCAGGCCCATCAGTGCCTGCTCGACGGTGAGTTCGGTCTGCTCGTGGACGTGCATGGCGAGCAGGGGCGCCCGGTCGTCGAGGCACTCGAAGCCGCGCTCGGTGATCTGCCGGTACGGCACCGCCACGAGCAGATCGTGTCGCGCGCCGCCTGACGGGGGGTCGGGCAGGGGCAGTTCGGCGAGCGTGTCCACGGCGCAGACCTCGCCGGTCAGGACCTCTACGAGCGCGTTCTGCGCGGAGCCCGGCCGGTAGATCAGGGCGAAGGGACGCCCGTCCGCGCCGAGGTGGGCCAGCGCGTTCGGGGGGTCGGCCGTGCTCGAATCCGTCCCGTTCATTTAGCTCCCCTTTGCGTGAGACCAGAACACCCCCTGGATACTGCGCGGCGAAAGCGTCGCACAATGGCGTGCGAACGCCATCGCGTGTTTCCGGTAACGGCCGCGCCCGTATGGCGTGAACAACTGAATTCAGGTGCACTACTCGCGCAGGTAGTGGGCGGTCGGGTGCGGCGCAATTACTGTCGTGGCATACCGGTTCGACGAGAGCGGTGAAAACGACTGTGGATGTGCTGGTCCAAAAATATGGCGGTACCTCTTTGCAGACGCTTGAATGCGTTCACCGCGCCGCCCTGCGCATCGCGGAGGCGCGACGCGGCGGATCGTCCGTGGCCGTGGTCGTCTCGGCCCGAGGCGGCCGAACAGATGATCTGCTGCGCCTTGCAGCGGACGTCGGAGCCTCGGCGCCCTCCCGGGAACTGGATCAGTTGCTGGCCGTCGGCGAATGCGAGTCGGCGGCGTTGATGGGCCTCGCCCTGAACGGACTTGGGGTGCCGGCGGTCTCGCTCACTGGTCACCAAGCCGGGATCAGGACCACCGACCGGCATGGCGACGCACTCATCGCGAGGATCGGAGCGGCACGGGTGAAGGCGGCTCTCGACGGCGGCAAGGTCGCTGTGGTCGCCGGATTCCAGGGGGTCGACAACGCGGGTGACATCGCCACGCTCGGGCGCGGCGGCTCCGACACGACCGCGGTGGCACTCGCGGCCGAACTCGAGGCGTCGACCTGCGAGATCTACACCGACGTGGACGGCGTCTACAGCGCCGATCCCCGCATCCTGCCCGCGGCCCGCTGCCTGCCGTGGATCGATCCCGGCGTCATGGCGGAGATGGCATTCGCGGGCGCAAGGATCCTGCACTCCCGTTGCATCGAACTGGCCGCTATGGAAGGGGTCGAATTGCGTGTCCGCAGCGCGTCATCACAGGCGCCGGGAACGGTCGTCGCGGAAGCGCGGGACGGCCGCCCGCTGGAGACCCGGCGGGCCGTCGTGGCGGTCACGCACGACACCGACGTCGCCCGCGTCCTGGTGCACTGTCACGACATTCACCGGGACCTGGCTCCCGACGTGTTCGAGGTGCTGGCCGCCGAGGGAACGGTCGTCGACCTGGTCGCCAGGTCAGGGCCTCACGAAAGCGAGTTCCGCATGGGGTTCACGATCCGCCGCAGTCAGGCAGACCCCGTGCGGGCCGCGCTGCACAAGCTGACTGCGGGCTTCGGTGGAGGCGTGCAACTCGACGAGAACGTCGGCAAGGTCTCGGTGGCCGGGATGGGGCTGCTCAGCCGCCCCGAGTACACGGCCAGGCTCATGGCGGCCCTTGCCGCGGCGGGGATTCCCACGAGCTGGATGTCCACGTCCCAGATGCGGCTTTCCGTGATCGTGCCGCGTGAACGCACCGTCGACGCCGTCGAGACCCTGCACCGCGAGTTTCAGTTGGACCGGCATGAGCCGACCGGCGTCACGTCCGCGAACTCCGGACGCTGCGCCACCGTTTGAGGTTTGAGAGAGGCAGGACACAGTGGCTGCTGTACACAATGCTTCGTTCGCTCGCGATCTCCGCCTGCGACGCCTGTTCCGGCACGGCGACGGGCGCCTGTTCGTCGTGCCGCTCGATCACTCCGTCACCGACGGACCGCTGCCCCGCGGCGATCTCAACTCACTGCTCGGGGAGCTCGCAGGCACGGGTGTCGACGCTGTGGTGCTGCACAAGGGCAGCCTGCGCCATGTCGACCACGGCTGGTTCGCGGACATGTCCCTGATCATGCATCTGAACGCGAGCACGCGGCACGCTCCGGATCCGGACGCGAAGTATCTCGTCGCCCACGTGGAGGAGGGGCTGCGCCTGGGCGCCGACGCCGTCAGCGTGCACGTCAACATGGGGTCACACCAGGAGGCACGGCAGATCGCGGATCTGGCGGCCGTGGCGGGGGAGTGCGAGCGCTGGAACGTCCCGCTGCTCGCCATGGTGTACGCCCGCGGGCCGCAGATCCCCGACTCGCGGGCGCCGGAGCTTGTGGCGCACGCCGCGTCACTGGCCGCCGACCTCGGGGCCGATGTCGTCAAGACCGACTACGCGGGCACACCCGAGCAGATGGCCGATGTGGTGGCCGCCTGCCCGATCCCCGTCATCGTGGCCGGCGGCCCCCGCTCGGCGGAGACCGACATGGTCCTCGCCCATGTGTCGGGCGCGCTGCGCGGCGGCGCTGCCGGTGTGGCCATGGGCCGCAACGTCTTCGAGTCCGACAAGCCCGGCTGGATGGCGACTTCCATCGCACGCCTGGTGCACGAATCACGGCACGTCCCGGACAGGGACGGCGTCGACAACTGCCTTGCCCTCATGTCCTGAGACGTTCCCACCTTCTGCCTTCTGCGCTCTGCCTTCCGCTCTGTGCTTTCTGCTTTCTGCCGAGGAGATACCTGTGAAGCTGTGCTGGCTGGACATCCGTAACGCCAACGGCGCCAAGGAAGCCATCGTCGAGGAAGCCGTCCACCAGCGGGTGGACGCCATCGTGGCGTCAGATCCGGCTGACCTGGAGACGCTTCCCCCGACGGTCAAGAAGGTTCTGTTCCCGCAGAATCAGGCGCTGCCGGAGAAGCTGGAACCCGCCGACCTGGTCATAGTCGACCCGGCCCGCCACGGCGAGCCCGCCGAACTGGCGACGCTGCACCCCGGCGTGGAGTTCGGCAGGTACGTGGAGATCTCGGATGCCGACAGCCTGGAGGACGCCTGCCGAGCGGCTCGCCTGGACAAGTGGAGCCTGCTGTACTTCCGGGACCCCACCAAGATCCCGCTGGAGATCGTGCTTGCCGCCGCGGCCGGAGCGGACGGAAGCATCATCACGCAGGTGGCCGACGTCGAGGAGGGAGAGATCGTCTTCGGCGTCCTCGAGCACGGATCCGACGGCGTGATGCTCGCGCCCCGCACCGTGGGGGAGGCCACCGAACTGCGGGAAGCCGCCGTCAGCAAGGCGGCGGACCTGGATCTGGTGGAGCTGGAGGTCATCGGCATCCGGCGGGTGGGGATGGGCGAGCGGGCGTGCGTCGACACGTGCACCAACTTCCGGCTCGACGAGGGCATACTCGTCGGCTCGCACTCCACCGGCATGATCCTTTGCTGCAGCGAGACCCACCCGCTTCCGTACATGCCGACCCGGCCGTTCCGGGTCAACGCCGGTGCGCTGCACTCGTACACGCTCTCCGCCGAGGGACGCACCAACTACCTCAGTGAACTCGTCTCCGGCGGCAGGGTGCTCGCCGTCGACGCGCAGGGCAAGTCGCGAGTCGTCACTGTGGGCCGGGTCAAGATCGAGACGCGTCCGCTCCTTGCGATCGACCTGGTATCGACCTCGGGCGTGAAGGTCAACCTCATCGTCCAGGACGACTGGCACGTACGGGTGCTCGGCCCGGGCGGCACGGTCCTGAACGTCACGGACCTGACGGCGGGCACGAAGGTGCTCGGGTATCTGCCGGCCGAGCAGCGGCACGTCGGCTACCCGATCGACGAGTTCTGCATCGAGAAGTGAGCGACGGCCGTGAGGGGAAACGAGCGGTGGCCGGACGAGCGGTGAGCGGGATGCCCGCACAACCCGTCCTCGACTTCCATGTACGCCTTGCTCCCCGGCCGGGAGCCGACGAGCGGCTCTTGTCGACGTTGGACGACTGCGGCCTGGTGCGGGCGGTGGTGTGTGCGGGCGGCACCATCGACCTGGACCGCCTGGCCCGCCAGCTCGTCGAGGGCGGGCACGTCAAGACCGATGCCGACAACGACGCGGTGCTCGACGCGTGTTCGGGCACCGACGGGCGACTGGTGCCGTTCTTCTTCGCCAATCCGCACAGCCCGTCGCGGGAGTACCGGGCCAGGGCCGCCGAGTTCCGCGGCCTGGAGATCTCGCCCGCCGTCCACGGGGTCGACCTGACCGATCCGCGGGTCGTGGAACTCGTCGGTGTGGCCGCCGAGTTCGGACATCCCGTATACGTCGTGTGCCTGACCCGCCGTGGAGCGGGCGTGGGCGACCTGGTCGCCCTGGCCCGCAGGTTCCCGCAGGTGAACTTCGTACTCGGGCACAGCGGCATCGGCAACATCGACTTCTACGCCCTGACGCTGATTCGGGACGAGCCCAACATCCTGCTTGAGACGTCCGGCGGCTACACATGCGTGGCCGACGCGGCGCTGACCCGCCTCGGCGCCGAACGGGTGGTGTTCGGCTCGGAGTATCCGCTGCAGCACCCGACCGTGGAGCTGGCCAAGTTCGAGGCGTTGAAAGTACCGCCCGAGCAGTGGCGGCAAATCGCCTGGGACAACGCGCACCGACTGCTAGGAGAGGAAAAGCCGTGAACGACGCGACCTCGGGTCTGCCTCAACTCGGCCAGTGGAAGGGACCGGAGGACCTCCGGCTCCTCCAGGAGAAGCAGCTGCGGCAGACCGTCGCCTGGGCGGCCCGTTCGCCGTTCTACCGCGAGCGCCTCGACGCGGCGGCCCTGCCCACGACCGCCGCCGACCTCGCCACGCTGCCGCTGACCACCAAGCAGGACCTGCGGGACAACTACCCCTACGGAATGCTCGCCGTACCCAAGGAACGCCTGGCCACCTACCACGAGTCGAGCGGGACAGCGGGCCATCCCACGCCCTCGTACTACACGGAGGAGGACTGGGTCGATCTGGCCGAGCGCTTCGCCCGCAAGTGGATCGGGATATCAGCCGACGACACCTTGCTGGTGCGCACGCCGTACGCGCTGCTCCTCACGGGGCATCTCGCGCACGCCGCGGGTCGGTTGCACGGAGCCACCGTGGTGCCCGGTGACAACCGCTCGCTCGCCATGCCGTACGCCCGTGTGGTCCGGGTCATGCACGACCTGGAGGTCTCGCTGACCTGGTCGGTGCCGACCGAATGCCTCATCTGGGCCGCCGCGGCGAAGGTGGCAGGGCACCGGCCCGGCGCCGACTTCCCCGGGCTGCGCGCGCTGTTCGTTGGCGGCGAGCCGCTCACCACCGCCCGCCGCAACCGGATCAGCAGACTCTGGGGAGTGCCCGTCATCGAGGAGTACGGCTCCACGGAGACCGGCAGTCTCGCCGGGGAGTGCGAGCACGGCCGGATGCATCTGTGGGCCGACCGGGCCCTGTTCGAGGTGTACGACCCGAAGACCGGCACCGTCAGCACGGAGGGCGAGGGCGAGCTCGTCGTCACGCCGCTGTTCCGCGAGGCCATGCCCCTGCTGCGCTACAACCTCGAGGACAACGTGTCCGTTTCCTACGACGACTGCCCATGCGGGTGGGGCCTGCCCACGGTGCGGGTGCTCGGCAGGGCGGCGTTCGGCCATCAGGTCGGCGGCGCGACGATCACCCAGCACAAGCTGGAGGAGCTCGTCTTCTCTTTGCCGGACTCCTACGAGGTGCTGTTCTGGCGGGCGAGGGCGGAGTCGACGGTCCTGCGTATCGAGATCGAGGTGCCCGACGAACACCGGACGGCCGCGCTGGAGGAGCTTTCCGCCTCGGTGCACGCCGTACTCGGTGTCGACAGCGAGGTCGTCGGCCTCGCCCCGGGGACGCTGATACCGCACGAGGCCTTGACCGCCATGCCCGACGTGGTCAAGCCGCGCAGCCTGTTCGGGCCCGACGAGGACTGGGGCAAAGCGCTCCTCTACTACTGAGGAGGGACGACAGACATGCCGCAGATGAGGGTCGCCGTGGCCGGAGGCGGAATCGCCGGCCTTGTCCTCGCCGTCGCGCTGCGCCGGGCGGGAATTGACTGCCATATCTACGAGCAGGCGGGGCGCCTGACCGAGGTCGGTGCCGGGGTACAGGTGGCGCCCAACGCCAGCCGGCTGCTGCGCCGCATCGGCCTGCGCGACCGCCTGCGCAGCATCGCGGTCGCACCGGAGGCCATCGAGATGCGCCGCTGGGACGACGGCGCGTTGCTGCAGCGTACCGAGCTGGGTGAGATGTGCCGCCGCCGCTTCGGGGCGCCGTACTACACCGTGCACCGCGCGGACCTGCACGGCGGCTTGCTCGCGCTCCTTCCCCCCGACCGCGTGCACCTCGGGGCCCGTTGCGTCGACGTGAAGCAGGACGGGGAGGGGGCCCAGCTGCACCTGTCGGACGGCACGGTCGTCGCGGCCGATCTGGTCGTGGGCGCCGACGGCATCCACTCGCTCGTACGGCAGCAGATCGTGGCCGACCGGCCGCGCTATTCCGGGCAGACGATCTACCGGGGCCTGGTGCCGGCCGAACGAGTGCCCCATCTGCTCGACGAGCCTTGTGTGCGGTTGTGGTTCGGGCCGGACAAGCACTGCGTCGCCTACCCGGTGTCCGCCGGACGCCAGGTCAGCTTCGGCGCGACCGTCGCCTCATCGGACTGGCGTGAGGAGTCCTGGTCGGCGCGGGGTGACGTCGCAGAGGTCGCGGCCGCGTACAAGGGCTGGCACCCGGACGTCGTGCGGCTGATCGATGTGGCGGAGACGGTCAGCAGATGGGCGCTGCACGATCGCGACGACATCGACCGGCTCAGCTCGGGACGGGTGACCGTCATCGGCGACGCCGCGCACCCCATGCTGCCGTTCCAGGCGCAGGGAGCGAACCAGGCGATCGAGGACGCCGTCGTGCTGGCGTCCTGTCTGGCCTACGCGGGCGGTGGCGGCCTGAGCGCCGCCCTGCGTCGCTACGAACGGATCCGTCTTCCCCGCGTCACACGGATTCAGCGCCAGTCCCGTGCCAACGCCAAGACGTTCCACCTGGCCGACGGGGACGAGCAGCACAACCGCGACACCGAAGCCCGGACCTCATCGGGGCTCGACCATCACCAGTGGCTGTTCGGATACGACGCCGAGGAAGCCGCGACGGCCGGCAGGAGCGCATGATGGAACTGACAGGAATCGACTCGGCGGTCGCCCTGGTCACCGGGGCGGCGCAGGGCATCGGAGCCGCCGTGGCGGGCACCTTGGCGGCCGCGGGAGCGCAAGTAGCGGCCGTGGACCGCAACGCCGAGGGGCTCGCCACCGTCGTGACCAAACTCGAGGCCGAAGGCTTGTCGGCGCGCGGCTACTCGGCTGACGTGTGCGACAGCGGGGCGGTGGAGGCGCTCGTGCGGCGCGTCGAGGACGAGCTCGGGCCCATCGGCATCCTTGTCAACGCGGCCGGTGTCCTGCACACCGGCAGGGTGGTCGAGTTGTCGGACCGGGACTGGAACGAGGTCCTCTCGGTCAATGCGGGCGGCGTGTTCAACGTGTCCCGCGCGGTGGCCCGGTGGATGATCAACCGCCGCCGCGGCACGATCGTGACCGTGGCGTCCAACGCCGCCGGGGTGCCGCGCGTGGAGATGGCGGCGTACGCCGCGTCGAAGGCAGCGTCCGCCCAGTTCACCCGGTGCCTGGGTCTTGAGCTTTCCGACTTCGGCATCCGGTGCAACGTCGTCTCGCCCGGCTCGACCGACACGCCCATGCTGCGCTCGATGCACGGCGAGGACGGCGATCCTCGGCAGGCCATCGAGGGCTCACCGGCCGCGTACCGCGTCGGCATTCCGCTGCGGAAGCTGGCCCAGCCACGGGACGTGGCCGAGGCGGTCGCGTACCTCGTGTCCGACCAGGCAGGCCACATCACGATGCACGACCTGTACGTCGATGGCGGCGCGGCCCTGCACGTCTGACGGCATCGCACCGTCCGACGTGATCGCACGCAAACAGGAGGCAGAACCATGGCCATGACCCCGATCAAGCCCTACCGCATGCCCGGAGACGGCGATCTGCCGGGTGCGGCGGCGCCGTGGTCCCCGCATGCGGACCGGGCCGTTGTCCTTGTGCACGACATGCAGCGGTACTTCCTGCGCGCTTTCCCGGCCGGGCAGTCGCCGCTGACCGACCTGGTCGCCAACGTCGCGAAGCTGCTCGCCTCCGCGCGTGCCGCCGGCGTACCAGTGATGTACACGGCACAGCCGGGCGGCATGAGCCGCGAGGACCGCGGGCTGCTGCACGACCTGTGGGGCCCCGGCATGGGCACCGAGGAAGCGGACCGCGGGATTGACCACGACGTGGCCCCCGAGCCGGGTGACACGGTTCTGACCAAGTGGCGCTACAGCGCGTTCTACCGGAGCGACCTGGAGGAACGGCTGCGCAGAGCGGGACGTGACCAGCTCATCGTGTGCGGTGTCTACGCGCACATGGGGTGCCTGATCACTGCCTGCGACGCGTTCAGCCGCGACATCCAGCCGTTCCTCGTGGCGGATGCCCTGGCCGACCTGACGCTCGACGACCATCTCATGGCACTTCGGTACGCGGCGGATCGTTGCGCGGTGCCGCTGTCCCTGGCCGATGTGATGGCCGAGCTCGATACCTGACCCGACCCCGCGATACCTGATCCGTTGATTGTTGATCGAGAAGGAGTTAGTCAATGTCCGAGCGCAGTCATGTTGTTGTCATAGGTGGTACGTCGGGGCTCGGGCGGCATTTCGCCGAGGCGTGCGCCGCGCGAGGAAGCGATGTGGTCATCACCGGACGCTCGGAGGAGCGGACCAAGACCATCGCCGCCGAGATCGGCGGTCGGGTCCGCGGACTCGCCCTTGACCTGAGCGAACCGGAACGGATCGTGGAGGGGCTGGCCGATGTGCAACGCGTCGATCAGCTGGTGATCGGGGCGCTCGACCGCGACTACAACACGGTGCGCGACTACCGTCCGGCGGACGCAGCGCGCCTGCTGACCGTGAAGCTCGTCGGCTACACCACGGTCCTGCACGCGCTCGCCCCGCGGATGACCGACGACAGCGCGGCCGTACTGCTCGGCGGCCTGGCAAGCCACCGGCCCTACCCCGGCTCGACGAGCGTGACGACCGCCAACGGAGGCATCACCGCGCTGGTGAGAACGCTGGCGGTCGAACTCTCCCCGATCCGGGTCAATGCCCTGCACCCGACCATCGTCTCCGACTCGTCGTTCTGGGACGACAAGCCCGAGGCACGCGAAGCCGCCGCGACGCGTGCGCTCACCCGGCGCCCTGTGACGATGCAGGACTGCACCGAGGCGATCACGTTCCTCCTAGAGAATCGCGCGATCAACGCGGTGAACCTGAACCTGAGCGGCGGAGACGTGCTCATCTGAGTTCATCTGACGCTCGACGTCACCCGCCAGGGCCCCCAACGGCCGGTCGCGCCCTGCCCGTGCTCCCGCTCCGCTCGTGTGTAGCGGGAGAGATCACGGGCCGAGAACAGGGCCATGCCGGCGTTAAAGCCCGTCACCGGCGCCGGAAGCCGTGCCCAGTAGACGACCTGGCCGTCGACCCGCCATTCGGCCTCCGACGTCTCGGCCCGGTAGGAGATCGAGTAGCGGTGCTCACGCCCCGGCTCGGTCGGCACCTCCGAGACCACCCGGTGGATGTAGTGCTCGTGCGGCTCTGTGACGCCCGGCATTACCAGGCGTTCAACCAGCGCGTATACGCAGTCGTTGGTCGCGGCGGCATTGAGCACGACACCGGTGTCCAGGTCGAAGAGGTTGACCGTGCCGAAGGCGTCGAGGAGGTCGTGGGGGACCTGGCCGAAGGTCCGCACCGCCATGTCGACCTCGAACGTGAGCTGTCCCGTCGGCGGCACGAGGAAGCGCCGCACCGACCGGTACATCTGCTTGGCGTTGTTCTGCCTCGGGTCCGTGTCGTGGAAGCGGGTGAAGGGGTTGACGGTCAGCTCGAACCGCCCGTCGCCGGTCCGCACTTGAGCGTTGCGGTCCTGGTAGTGGCGCGTCTTGCCGTCAGCCCCCGTTGTCGCCATGACCGACCATCGGGCGGGGTCCAGCCCGCCGCTCGTGAAGTCGTCGTACGTCCACGCGTTCTTCTCCGGTGCCGAAGTCATTCGGCCACCATCGGCCGCCGGGCCTTCACGGACCATCACACGTTCACGCGGTTCGGCCCGGAGCGCCACGCCATTTCGCCACTACAGGGCTGTAACCCCGTGAATGGGCCATGCCCGCGCGGGGGTTGCTGTCCGAGACTGCCGTACTGATCGTCACGCCACGACGTCGTGATCGCGACGTCCTCACCAGGAGGAGGTGTCATGGCCACGACGAACTCGCTAGCGGACGATGACCGCTATGTCGCCGTACATGACAGCGCCCAGTTCAAGGCCCTGCGTCGACAATCGAATGCCTTCATCCTCTGGGCGAGTGTCGTCTTCTTCGGGTGGTGGTTCACCGGATGCGCGCTCGCCACCTTCGCACCGGACTTCTTCCGGCAGGGGATCGGCGGCCCCATGAACGTGGGCCTGCTGTTCGTCCTGCTGTCGTTCGCCTTCGTGGTGGTGATCTCCGCGGTCTACCTGCGATACGCCCGTATGCGTCTTGATCCCCTCAGTGAGCAGATCCGGGCTGACCTGGAAGGAGATCCCCGATGATCGTTCTCGCCGACCCGCCACCTCCGGTCGACAACACCTGGGCAGCGCCCGGGGTGGCCATCCCCCTCACCATCGTCGTCGCCGTTCTGGTGTTCTTCCTGGTGAAGGCGGCGCGTGGCAGCACGGACTCCTCGGACGACTTCCTGCTCGCCGGCCGGAAGATCGGCGCCGGCCAGAACGCGATCGCGCTGGCCTCCGCGCCGCTTATGTACTCGACCATGTTCATCATCACCGGCCACATCGCGCTGAGCGGCTACGACGCCGTTCTCCTCCTTACGGCCTTCACGATGTCCATGATGCTCGGGTTGCTGATCTTCGCCTCGCCCATGCGCAACTTGGGCATACGCACCCTGGGTGACCTGTTCGCGATGCGGGCCCGCGAACGGCCGGCGCGGATCGCGTCGGCCGTTGTCACCCTGCTGATATACGCCATGTTTACGATCATCAACATGGCCGCGATCGCCTTCATCTTCAACCGGTGGTTCGGCCTCGACGCCCTCGTGCTCCTGGCCCTCATGGTCGTCCTCGTCGGCCTGGCCACCGTGCTGTACGTGTACGTGGGAGGCATGCACGGAGTCACCAGGATCCTGCTGTTCAAGGCGGCCATGGCCTTCGCCGTCGTGGCCGTGCTGACCACGATGGTCCTCGCCAAGTTCGACATGAACCCCATCACCCTGCTCGAACAGGCCGAGGCCAACGCCGCTGCGCACAAGGGCGGTTACGACCTGCTGGGACCCGGCCGCCTGTTCGGTGAGGGCTCCGACCGGTGGGTCCACCTGTCGAAGCTCTTCTGTATCGTCGTCGGAGTCGCGGCGATCCCGTTCCTCTTCATGCGCAACTTCGCGGTGACCAGCGGGAAGGACGCCCGTCGCTCGGCCGGCTGGGCATCCATGATCGTCGTGGGATTCTTCCTGTGCATGTCCGTCGTCGGTCTCGGCGCCGTCGCGGTGCTCGGCGGCGACAACATCGGCATCATCAAGCCCCACCGTGACATCAGCCTGCCCAAGCTCGCGGACGACCTCGGAGGGCAGGTGATGGTCGGCACGCTCGCTGTGATCGCGGTCCTTTCGATCGTCGGAGTCTTCGCGGCTCTGCTGATCAGCGCGGTGACATCCGTCACCAGGGACATCAACGTGGTGCGCGGACGGCAACTTGGCCCGGACGCAGAACTGAAGGCCATCCGGCGCAACGTGGCGGTCATCGGTATCGCCTCCGTCCTCGGAGGTGTCGCGATGCTGCCGGTGCGGACCCACATCTTCATTCCGACGTCGATCGACGTGGCGGGCGCCGCGGTCCTGCCCGCGGTCGTCTACGCGCTGTTCTGGCGGCGCTTCAACACGTCCGGGCTGCTGTGGACGGTCTACGGCGGAATCGCCGTGACCCTGTTCATGGTCGTGTTCTCCAATGGAGTATCGGCCGAGGACGACGCCATCTTCGCCGACCTCGACTTCCACTTCGTCGACATCGAACCGGGACTCATCTCAGTGCCGGTCGGCTTCCTCCTTGGTTACATCGGCACGCTCCTCAGCAAGGAGCGCAACGACGCTGGCTTCGCCGAGGTGCAGGTACGTGCCCTGACGGGCGCTATCCCCGCTCGGGAGACCGCCCTGCCCATCGGAGGCGCGGGCATACCCGGTCAGGCGAAGCGCGATCCGGAGAGCCGGACGCCCAGCGAAGCGCACTGAACAAACCGTGAATGGTGTGGGGCGGTCGTCGAACCGCCCCACACCCTTGGGGAGGCACACATCGTGGATCCGGCACCCGTACTGATCGTGGGCGCGGGCCCCGTCGGCATGGTCACCGCTCTGGCGCTCGCCCGGCAGGGTGTTCACTGCGTTCTGGCCGACCAGGACTTCGAGACGTCAGTTCATCCGAAGCTCGACTACGTCAATTCCCGCAGTATGGAATTCTTTCGGCAGTTGGGCCTCGCTGACGACGTGCGGTCCGCCGGCGTCGGAACCGAGCACCGGGCCGACGTGATCTGGTCGACCGGCCTCGCCGGTGAGCCGATCACCACATGGGGGCTTCCCTCGGTAGCCGAGGAGCGGCGACGCATCGCCGAGCACAACGACGGCACCCGCCCCGCCGAGCCCGGCCAGCGGATCTCACAGATCGAGCTTGAGCTGGTCCTGCGGGCCCACTGCCAGCGCAACCAGTTCATCGATCTGCGCTGCGGCCTTCGGTTCGATTCCCTCACCCAGGATGACGACGTGGTGACGAGCCACCTCGCAGACGTGATGACCGACGCTCCGGTCCTGATTCGATCCCGGTACGTGATCGGGTGCGACGGCGCGTCGAGTCAGGTCCGCGAGGCGGTGGGCATCGGCCAGGAGGGCTTCGGCGTAACCGGGTTGCCCAGCGCCTTCATGGTCCATTTCAAGAGCCGAGACCTGACGACCCTGCACCGGCACGGACCGTTCTGGCACTACTTCGCCTTCAGGTACATCATCATCGCCCAGGATGAGGTCGACACCTGGACCGTGCACGTCAACGGCATGGATCCGGCCGAATTCGACACGCCTCCCGCCGATCCCGCGGCCTTCCTGCTCGACACGATGCAGGTGGACCTGAAGATCGACAAGGTGCTTCTGACATCGCGTTGGCGCCCCGGCTTCGTGATTGCGGACCGCTACCGCGCCGGACGGGTCCTCCTTGCCGGCGACTCCGCTCATCGCATGTTCCCGACTGGCGCCTACGGAATGAACACGGGCATCGGCGATGCGATCGACGCGGCCTGGAAGATCGCCGCCCTCGTGAAGGGCTTCGGCGGCCCCGGTCTGCTCGACAGCTACGAGACCGAACGCCACCCCGTGGGCCTGCGCAACATGCACACGTCACACCGGCACCTGGGCATTCACCTCCAGGCGGGGCAACTCCTGCGCGAGGGAGGCTCGATAGAGGCCGTCGCGTCTTTCCTCGAGGATGAGCGGGGCGAGAACGAGTACACGGGCATCGAGCTGGGCTACCGCTACAACGACTCGCCCGTCGTCTGCCACGAAGACGCGCCCGAGCCCCCGTGGAGCCCCCGGGAGTACACGCCGACGACCTGGCCCGGAGCCCGCCCGCCCAGCCTTCTCATCGAGGACG
Source organism: Streptomyces sp. NPDC086554 (assembly GCF_040686095.1). Lineage (NCBI taxonomy): Bacteria > Bacillati > Actinomycetota > Actinomycetes > Kitasatosporales > Streptomycetaceae > Streptomyces > Streptomyces sp. NPDC086554. The sequence goes on along the minus strand of NZ_JBFBJK010000027.1, from coordinate 13,421 downwards.
GGACATCGATTTACGACCGCTTCGCCCCGTCGTCCTTCACTCTCGTCGACTTCGCCGGAGACGGCAGCGCCGACGCGCTCCTCGAAGAGGCGGCCGCTCAAGGACTGCCGGTCAGCCACGCCGTGGTGAGCGACGCTGGCGCCCGGCAGATGTGGGAACGCGACCTGGTTCTTCTCAGGCCCGACCATCACGTGGCCTGGCGCGGGGACGGGTCCGACCCGAACCCGGCTGCGGTGATCCGACACGTACGAGGCGCTCGGTGAGGTGACGCCGCGGCTTCGGTCGAGCGGGCGCAGACGAAAACTGGCTGCCGACGGGGACCTGGAGTCCTCGTCGGCAGCCAGTGTGCGTGGCGCTGAAGGTCAGTCGCCCTTCAGCTTGCGCTGGACGAACTCGTAGCTGAGGTCGCCGATCTCGGGCGCGTACGACTGAGAGGCCTTGATCGCCGACGGGAAGTTCTCGCCGGCCCATACCCTGCTCTTGCCGCAGTCCTCGGCGAAGTCGGTCCAGTTGTTCCAGGCCAGTGTGATGTCACTGGCCGGCGTGACGCCCGGTTCCACCAGCGAGGAACCCTTGGCGGTGGGAACGGAGATACCGATCTTGTCGGTGCCGGTGAAGCGCCGTACCTGCTGGGCGAAGGACTGGCACAGCGCGGACGTCACCGAAGGGTACTCGGGGGAGTCGGCGGCGTTGCTGTTCAGGTAGCTCTGCCACTCGTTCCCGGTGATGTCGTTGACGGTGCCCTTCCCGCGCCCGCCCCATGCCGTCATCTCCTTGTGCCCGTACAAGTGACGGATCGCGCTGAACGGGCGCACCGAGTCGTATTTGCGCTTGAAGTGCCAGGTGGCGATGGTGGCATCGACGAAGGCCACGTCGGAGGTGGTGATGTACTGCACCATCTTCTCGGTGTCGTACTTGCCCCCGGTGACAACAGGAGTGCCAGCGACCTGCCCGAACGTAATGACCTTGTCGTTGAAGAGCTCAGCGGTCATCTTCTGGCGGTCGTTCAGGTTCGCCGATGCCTTGAGAACCTCGTCGGCCTGGCGCTTGTAGGCCTTACGATTGTGGTGGTTGCTTTTGGCCGGGGGCGCGACCTTGAACCGGGTGGGGCTGTCGTACGAGAAGGGCTTGACGCGGCCGTACTGGGGCGTCGAGAACTGCTGGGCCTGGAGGACGTTGTTCGTCGAGGTCACGTTCGGCTGCCAGCGGGACGGATCGCGGAGCTCCTGCGCACTGTTCACCGGCTTGTAGCCCGTGTAGTCGGCATAGGGCAGTTGATTGTACTTACGGCCGCCTTCATCGCCTGCCCGGTTGGAACCGTCCTTCACTCTCGCCTTCATGGCGCCCTTGGCGGCGAGAATCCCGATGCCGCTCGGAGTAGTCGGGTCCTCCTTGGTGTCGTTGGGATCCAGACCCGCCGACGCCATCATCTCGAGCCATCGCGACTTGTATTGCGGGAGGACCTCGTTGAGCGAGGTGAAGGCGGCATAGATGACGGCGATGTTCTTGTTCCGCGTAGTGCGCTCGTCCTTCGGCCGACGGCCGAGGTCGGTGAAGAGACCCTTCGCCGTCGGGTGGTAGGGGGCTATGGCATCGAACCATGGCATTTCAATCAGAATGGCATGATCGACGGTCAATGACACGGAACGGCCGGAGCTCTGTTCGCGCGAAACTCGTTGGAACTTCGGGTAGACGACTTCGATCAGCGCGTTCCCGTTGTCGAGGTCGATGCCTGCCGCCGCCTTCTGCTGGGGCGCAGGCGCCGCGCTGGTCAGCGACCCCACCAGGGTCAACGCGGTTGCAATGGTCACCGCGTACCCCAGGCGCTTACTTCGTAGCCGCCTCAAATTCGTCACGAGAATTTTCCTTTCGGTCGAGCTTCCACGTCTTGAAGCGATCGCCAGCGGAAAATCAGGGTCCTTCGTGGCTGAGTAACCTCTGCGCACGGAACGAGTCCGTCGGCCCTGCCACTCGCGTGCCACCGAGTATTGCCAGTTCGGGCGTTTCCTGCTACTGCTCGATCAAGTAGTAGACACTACTCACGCTGGAGTCTAAGGAGTGATGCTCGCGGCGATGCGCCTTAGAAATGATGCAGAGGGAAGGCGAGTTGCTTTTCCTTACGTGCACTGGCTCCTAGCAATTGGTAGGTGAGTGTTCGCATGTGGAGAGAGCTAGTTTCTCGTGCTTCCGTCAAAGTTATTTGATCTTGTCTGGCAGGGTCTCTGCGTATGGAGCTCTCCGCGGAACAGGCGGCCACGATGCGGGAGTTGGTGAACAGCGGGCACGTGCCCGCGGACATGGCCATGCGGGGCGGGATCGTGTTGTGGTCGGCTGAGGGGGCGTCGGTGCAAGGACCTCGCCGGGCTGAGCCTGAAGCTGACCGGCTGGGCACCTTCAAGGTTTCGAAGGACCCGGCGTTCGCGGAAAAGGCCGGCCGACATGATCGGCCTCTACTCCGCCCCGCCGGGCGGCGCTGTGGACCTCTCGATCGACGAGAAGACGCAGATCCGGGCACTGGAACGGACTCAGCCGGTGTCGCCGGTCGCGTTCGCCGTCGCCAAGAAGCGCTCCGCGGGCTACGTCCGGCACGGCACCACGAATTCGGCCCCTCGTGGCTCAACCAGATCGGGATCTGGTTCGGAATCCTGACCCGGCAGCCCATCCGCCGCGCCAAGGTCCCACTCGTCGCCACCAACGTGAAGAAACTCGTCAATAACGACTCGAAATGACATGAACAGGATCACAAGGCTAGGCGTCTACATCAGTGGATTCCTGCTTCTCGGGCTCATCTTCTGGCCCTTGTTGGCATGGATGGCAAGACTGGGGCAGGGGGCCAGGATCGCGATAGGGAGCCCTATGCTGCTCGCCCTCTTGGTTTACTTGATCTTGGGTGCGGCATGGGCGAATGAGGGGGAACGGCGTTCCTGAATTTGGGGTGTTTGCCTGTTGAACAAGTTCCAGTTCGGCGGTGCTCAGCAACTGCTCGATCGAGTAGCGCGGGCTACTCGCGCCGGCGATGGGCGGGTCGGCCCGTCTCGTAGGTGGTGTGATGGGCAGGTGGCAGCACCTGCCCATCACGCTTCGAAGTCCCTTGGCAAGAGGCAGAGTTCAGCCAATGGCCTGCTTGAACGGGTACGGTCACTCTTACACGTTCAGCGAGGGGGAGATGTGAACGCCGCTGCAGGAACCAGCCGTCGTCCGCACCTGACGGTAACTCAGAACCAGCAAGACGATCAGAATCCGACGGACCGCCCCGAAAAGCACCTGATGACCTTTGTCGGCCGTGACGTACAGGCGGCCGTCGAGTGGAACATGCTTGTGGTGGACGGCGACGCGGAGTGTGCCGAGTCCTTGGTGAAGGACTTGTTGCGGCAGGGGCACGAGGCGCAAGCGGTGGATACGGCCGTCGCCGCGTTAAGCACTTACGAAAACGCCGACGTAGTTCTTATCGATCTTGATCTGCCCGACCTCGACGGCCTCGAGGTCTGTCGCAGAATCCGCGCGGTCAGTAATGTTCCCATCCTCGTCGTGACCGCCCGTGGAAGTGAACTGGACCGCGTTCTCGGTCTGCAAATCGGGGCCGACGACTATCTCGTCAAGCCTTATGGGTTTCGCGAACTCATGGCTCGTATCGAAGCCGTTATGCGGCGCATCCAGGCCCACCCTCCGCAGAGTGCCGATTCGGTCATCTCCCACGGGCCTCTGGAGATCGATGTTTCGGCACGCCAGGTCCGGCTCGACGGCCGTCCCATCGACCTGTCGCGCAAGGAGTTCGACCTGATGCACCTCCTCGCATCGCATCCCGATGTCGTCATGTCGCGGAAGCGGATCATGAAGGAGGTGTGGGGGGATGTCTGGTCCCGTCGGACCATCGACACTCACGTGAGCAGCATTCGCAGCAAACTCGGCTCGCGCAGCTGGATAGTGACCGTGCGCGGGGTCGGATTCCAACTGGGCGGATACGTAGCCGCGGTACGGTCGGCTCCTTCCGGCGACATCGCCGGTGACGAAATGTAGTTCCGCACTGTGTACGCGGCAACCGCGCTACGGAAGGACGGCGACGGTTGCCGCGTAGCAGAGTCCCGCGCCGTATCCGACGAGCAGGGCGAGGCCTCCGGCCCCTGCCTCCCCCGAGGCGAGCACCGCGTCCAGGGCCAGCGGGATGGAGGCCCCCGACGTATTGCCGGCCGTCACGATGTCCTTGGCGACGGTCACGGTGTCCGGCAGGCCGATCTGCCGCGCGATCGTGTCGATGATGCGGACGTTCGCCTGATGAGGGATGAACGCGTCGAGGTCGGCCGGCGGGACTCCGGCCGCTTCGAGTGCCCGCTTCGAGACACGGGCCATCTCGTAGGCGGCCCAGCGGAACACCCGCTGGCCCTCCTGGCGCAGGTAGGGGAACTCGTGCTCACCCTCGCTGTCCCTGAGGGCGTCCCACGGGATGCTCTGCTCGATCGCGTCGGCCTGGGAGCCGTCCGCGCCCCAGACCACCGGGCCGAACCCGGGGGTGGTGGACGGCCCGATCACAACGGCCCCCGCGCCGTCTCCGAAGATGAAGGCAGTGGACCGGTCACGCAGGTTCAGCAGGTCGGTCATCCGCTCCACGCCCACGACCAGGACGTGCCCGCCCCGGCTGCGGACGATGTCGTTGGCGAGCACGACGCCGTGGACGAAACCGGCGCAGCCCGCGGACAGGTCGAAGGCCGCCGCGTCCTGGGCGTCGATCCGGTGCGCGATCTCCGTCGCGATGGCCGGCGTCTGCTTGAGGTGCGTGAAGGTGGCGGCGATGACGCAGGTGATGTCGGCCGCGGTGAGGCCCGCGGCCGCGACGGCCTTGAGCGCGGCCTGCTCGGCCATGACCCCCAGGGACTCGTCCGGACCGGCCCAGCGGCGCGTGACGATCCCGGATCGGGAGCGTACCCACGTGTCCGAGGAGTCGATGAGACGACAGGCCTCGTGGTTGTCGACGATCCGGCGCGGGCGGTACGAGCCCACGCCCATGATCCTCGAGAAGGGTGCGCCCGGAGGCGTGACGAGTTCCCGTTTCACTCTGCTCCTCCAAGAACGGCTTCGTCGAGCGGTTGTTTCAGGTCGGCCCGTGCGGACTCATGGGCGCTCGCGGATCGTTCGCCGGTGTACCGGCGCAGCACCGCCGCCAGTTCACTCAGCAGGTCGCTCTCGTGCGTGCGGACGAAGAAATGCCCGCCCGGCATGGTGCGCAACTCGCTTCCGGCGCCCCCGTGGCGTGACCACGCGGCCATCGCTCCGACGGGCACCAGATGGTCCTGGCGTCCTATGAACAGATGCAGCGGCATGTCGAGCGGCTCGATCGCGGCCTCGGGCGTGGTGGAGGAGCACAGCCGCAGATCGTCGCGGACCAGCGGCATGAGCCGGGCCCTGAACCGTTTCCTGCGGGCCAGCTCCCAGGGAATCCCGCCCAGTTCCGCGAGGCGTTCGGCCAGCGTCTCGTCGTCCGCGTCCGGGACGAGGATCCCGTTGGGAGGGATGTGCGGAGCCCGGTGGGAGAGCAGGACGAGCGCCCGGGGAAGGGAAGCGCCCTGTTGCTGTCGGCGCAGGGCAAGGGCGTGCACGACGAACGCTCCCATGCTGTGGCCGAGAAGAATGTGGGGACGGGAGAGTTCGTCGCCGAGTTCGCTCTCCAACGCCATGACCTGGGCGTCGAGGTCCGTGAACCGGGGCTCGTGGGCCCGCTCCTCGCGGCCGGGCAACTGCACCGGGCGTACCCGGACGTGTGCTCCATGGGCGCTGAGGCGGTCCTGCCAGCGTGCGTACGAGGAGGCGCCACCGCCGGCACACGGCAGGCAGAGCAGCGTCAGGGGGCTTCCCGGTGCGGGTTCTTGAATCCGCGCGCCACGCATCACCCTCCTTCCCCCTGCCGCAGGCTGAACCGGCGGCAGCCGACCTCTGCCCGTTCCGCCGTACCGCCCGTCCTGCGCAAGGCGACGGAGGCCCGGTAACCGGCGGGCACCGGCACATCGACGAGGTGCCACCCTTCGGGCGGGGGAGGGGCGGCCTCCACGGGCCGGACGGCATCCCCTGCGAAACCGACGTACCGGGAATCGAGTCCCGCGGCCAGTCCCGTGCCGATCCCTTTGAAGTACGCCTCCTTGCGCACCCAGCAGCTCATGAACGCGTCCGTGCGCTGCGCGGAGGGGAGTGCGGTGAGGATCCGGCGCTCGTCCTGGTGCAGCTTCGCGAGCCAACGGCTCGTCGCGGCACTGCCGTCCGTCAACGACGGTGCCGCTTCCCGGGTTTCCACATCGACCCCCACGGGCGCCCCCGCCACCGCGTACAGCGCCATGTCTCCGGCACGGGAGTGCGAGAAGTGCACTTTCGCATGGCCTTCGACGGCCGGACGCCCATGGATTTCCGTGCACTTGGGCATACCGCAGCGCTCACGGACGAAGGAGATGCGCTCCGGGGCGAGGCCCACAAGGCTGCCCAGCAGAACCCGCAGGCCCACGTGGGCGGTGATGTAGCGACGGCGGGCCGGCGGGTCCTGGAAGGCTGCGGCGCGGCGGTGCTCCGCCGGGTCGAGAACCTCTGCCGCCATGGCCATGGCGGCGGCTTCGGAGCCGGGGATCCACAACAGCCGGACATGAACCTCTCCCGCGCCGAAGGGGGAGGGCGGGAGAGGTTCCGTGCCCACGCAGGACGCTCGCTGGCCCGCCATCGTCAGCGCCCGGCGCCGGTCGCTCGGTTCAAGCGGTACATCCGGGTCGCGAGGGACATCCGGCCCTCCAGGCGGAACGCCGGGGGGCGCTTGCCGTCCACGTCGTCGAAGTCGAACTCCTCCGCCAGATCACCGGCGCTGAGAACGGTTCCGGAACGTGCCTTCACGTCGGGGTCGGCCGAAAGGAAGGCGACGGCACGGCCGACGTACTCCGGTGAATGGACCACGGCGGCGGGGCCGCTGCCCATGGCGTCCCAGTCGGCCTCGACCCGCTCCGTGCGCACGAACCCCGGGTGCAGCGAGACGGCCGCGACATCCTTCCTCCGCAGGTCCGACGCGAAGCCGCGGCACATGCGGTCGGCCGCCGACTTGAAGACGTCGTAGCCGACCTGGCCGAGGTAGATGTCCCCGTCCGTGAAGCTGATGCCCACGATCAGGCCGCGCCCCCGGGACAGCAAGAGCGGGGTCAGCCGGCGCGTGACCTCGTACTGGGCGCGCAGCGACGCCTCGAACAACTCATAACGCCACGTCGGCTGCTCCCAGTACGGTGCGTCGAAGCGGACCTCGGTCATCCGCTCGTACCCGGCCCACGCGTTGTTGACGAGCAGGTCAAGGCCGCCGTGGTCCGCCTCGATGCGCTCGGCGAGTGCCTGGTTGTCCGCGGGGAGCCGGTGGTCGCAGTGCACCGCGATGCCCTTGCCGCCACGCTTCGTGACCTCGTCCGCGGTGTCCTCCACCGTGCCGGGAAGCCCTTCGGTGCGCTCGCCGTCACGGGTGCTGCGCCCGGTCACATAGACGGTCGCCCCCGATTCGCCGAGCGCGAGCGCGATTCCACGGCCCACGCCTCGGCTGGCCCCGGTGACCACGGCCACCGTCTCGCCGAGATCCGGGGGCAGCCAGCCATTCACGTCCATCATTTCCTTCCGTACGTCGGTAGAGACCGCGGTGACAGCAATGCCGACAGGCCCTAACTCAAGTGCGCCGCGGCGTACTCCAGGCTCGTCAGATAGGCGGCCGAGTCATCGATCTGGGCAATGCCGTAGCGCCGGCGCAACTCGGGCATGGAGGTGGGCAGTACCCCGCCGCTGCACCGGGTGACCTCGCTCGTGTCCCGCAGCACGGAGAGGTAGGAACGCGACATCGGCGACGTCCGGGCGATCGCCTCGGGGTCGAGGGTGTCGGCGTCCACCACGGGCGGATGCTCGAGCGTGCGGCCCCGCGAGGCCGCGTGCTTGACCATGACGTCGAGGCAGGCCGTGAGACCCATGGCCTCGGAGCCGAGCGTGACCCAGAACTCGCCCTCGTCGTCGCCCTGTTCGATGGCACCAAGGACGGCCTTCGACAGCAGGTCGTGCGGTACGAAGTCCATCCGGATGCCGTCGTGCACGGCCAGGAACGGTGCCTTGCCCCGGCCGATCCAGTCGGACATCAGCTGCACGATCTGCCCACGCGTGGTCCAGCCGGTGACGGAGTCACCGATCAGGTTCGTGGGTCGGTACATCACGTGCGGAAGGCCGCTGTCGCGCAGGAGCTGCTCGGCCTTCAGCTTGGACGCGATGTAGTTCCGGCACACGTTGTCCTCGCCCAGCGGCCGGGGCGCGTTGTCCATCAGGGCGGCGACGAAGGCCGTGCTGATGAAGTGGACGACCGCTCCTGCCTGCCGGGCGAACTCGATCACCCGGCGCGTGCCCTCGACGTTGACCGGCTGGTAGCTGGCCTCGGGCAGCCCCCACTCGGTCAGCCCCGCCGAGTGGATCACGACGTCGACCTCATCGGCGAGGGCCGCGTACGCGTCCTCGTCGAGCCCGAAGTGATGCGCCGTCAGATCGCACTGGACCTGGGTGGCGGCGGCCTCGGTCACCGGAGAGCTGTGGGACGCGGCCACTATGCGGACGCCGTCGCCGGCCTCCTGCAGAATCGACCGGCCGACCACCCCGGACGCACCGGTGAGCAGCACCGTAGGACGGGTGTTCATGATCTGCTGTCCTTCCAGTCCATGAACCGGGCCGTCGCGCGGGCACCGGCGTACAGGAAAGGTTCCGGCGGGAACGAGGCGGGCGGCTTGCGCCGTTCGTCGTCGACGAACAGGAGCTGGGAGTAATCCGAGTCCTTGCCCAGGATCAGGTCCCTGAGGACCTTGCCGCCGGTGTGCGTGGCGGCGATCCCGTTCCCGCAATAGCCGTAGCCGTACAGGATGTTGCCGTCGATGCTGCCGAAGTGCGGTGCGAAGTCGCGTACGACGTCGATGGCACCGCCATAGGCATAGCTGAACTCGACGTCCCGCCACATGGGGAAGAACCGCAGGAACTCCTGGTGGATCTCGCGATACACCTCGCGCCGGTTCATGTTCCGCTGCCGCTTGTCCCGGCCGAAGTAGTAGGGCACCGGGCCGCCCGCGAACATGATGCGGTTGTCGTGCGTGAAACGCGCGCACGTCAACAGGGACTTGGCCTCGACAAGACCCTCCCGGCCCTCCCAGTTCACCCGGGACAGCTGCCGGTCGGTGAGCGGCTCGCTCACCATCGCGTACGTCCAGACCGGGATGACCTTCCGGCGGAACTCCTTGAAGGCATCCATGTGGACGTTGGTGGCAAGGACCACCTTGTCCGCCTTGATGCGCCCGCCGGCGGTGACGACGGTGGGCCGCGCTCCCGGTTCCACCTGCAGGCAGGGGGAGTTGTCGTAGATCGTCACGCCCTGGTCCCTGACCACGCGCGTGATGCCGCGCGCAAGGCGGAACGGGTTGACCAGCGCCCCACCCGTACGCATGCTGCCGACGATCGCGGGCGAGCCCACGATCTCCCGGGACGGCGCGGCGGACAGGATCTCGGGCTGCGCTGCCCCCATCCGCTCGGCCAGTTCCCGGTCGTGCCGCAGTCGCTTGAGCTGCGCCTGATCGGTGGCGACCATCAGGTAGTCGGTGGCCTCGTACTGGGCATCGACCTTGTTCTTACGGGCGAACCGGCCGATCTCCAGGATCGAACGGCCCACCGCCTGCGATGCCTTGAGCGCCCGCTGCGCGCCGAACTGCTGGACCAGCGCCTGGATGTCCTTGCCGATGGTCGGCGTGACGAAACCGTCGGCGCGGCCGGAGGCCCCGAACCCGGAATGCCTGGCCTCGACGATGCGGATGTCGAGCGCCGGCTCGGCCAGCTTGAGGAAGTGTGCCGTCCACAGGCCGGTGAAGCCGCCGCCGACGATGCACACGTCGCATTCGATTGATTCCCGTAGCGGGGGCCCGGCATCGACCTCTTCGGTGTCGTGCCAGTAGACGACATGCTTGAACCCGTTCAAAGGGGCGCTCCTTGGCATGTTCCTCGCTGTGTGGGCCGGCCCATCACACGGCCTCGAAGATGATCCTCGAAAGACCCAGATGGCGGTTCCGGAAGTGCCCCACGGAGGCGTTCAGGTACCTTTCGTAGTTCGCCGTGTTGGCCTCTCCCGCGGATTCCACGGCGGCCGCACGGTTCTTCCGAAGACGGTCCAGCCATTCCTGGCAGGTCCGGCTGTAATGGTCCGGGTCATTGCGCAGACTGACCACTTCGAACCGCTTCTCGCTGCCCTCGATCGCCTCGGAAAGCGCCGGGATCTCGGACTCGGGGAAGATGTGGTCGATGATGAACATGAGATCGCGCACGGTCTCCTTGTTCATACGGTTGTTGTTCCCCTTGGTGATGGTCTGCAGGGCGAGCCTGCCGCCCGTGGGGAGCCACCGCCTGCAGTGCTCGAAGAACTCCCGGTACGCCGCGACACGTTCGTCCCGCGAAAGACCCATGCGGGCGAAGTGCTCGAAGGCGCCGATGGAGATGATGGCGTCGTAGGGCTCCTCGGGCTTGTGGTCGCGCCAGTTCTCGACCCGCACCTCGGAGCGCGGAAGATCCAGCTCACGGACCCGTTCGGCCTGGCTGTCGCTGAGCGTCAGGCCGACCGCGTGCCCCACCTCGTGCCGCTCGACGAGGTTCTTGAGGAGGCTGCCCCAGCCGCAGCCGACATCCAGTACGCGCTTGGCGCCGGTGGCTTTGGCGCCCTCGGCCAGGAAGTCGAGCTTGCGCTGCTGTGCGGACTCGAGAGTGTCGCCCTCGCCCCAGAGCGCGCACGTGTAGGTGCGGTTCCGGTCGAGCCAGAGGGCGAAGAAGTCGTTGGAGACGTCATAGTGGTGCCGGATGGATTCCGCGGTGGCACCCTGATATCCGGCGGTCACGCCTGAACGCTCTGTTCCTTCGCCTCTTCGGCGAGCTTCACCAGATCGCCGACCGTCTTCACGTTCGCGGCCTTGCTCTCGTCGAATTCGACGTCGAGGTCGTCCTCGATGGAGTAGACGATGTCGGCTATCTGAAGGCTCGAAAGGCCGACCGCGTCAAAGGAAGTGTCGGCATCGAGCTTGTAGGAATCAGCCCGGCTGCCGAGCTTCTTCGAGATGCGGCTGCATACTTCTTCGACTGTGATCACGGGGTCGCCTCTCTCTGGCTGACGTCCGCATATGGCTGACGTCTGCGTATGACTGACGTCCGGCGAGTCTCTTTCTGCCATACGGACTTGTGCAACAGGGGAGGCATCAAGTCGAGGTCATGAACTGTCAACTTCACGAGCCATGCCGACGAGACGTCCTGACAATGTCAGGAGAACGTCACGTCTTTGGTAAATCGCGGATAGATTGCTCGGGAAGCGGCAGCGGCCGTGAAGCATGTACCCCCGCACGAGGGAAGTGCGGCCGCTGCTAGAGAAGCGACAACTCCCGGGAGTTTCAAGCATGGCTGAGATTCAGCTTTCGGCAGGAACCGTCTCGTACGAGGACACTGGCGGCGACAAGCCGATCCTTGTGCTCATCCATGGCGTCGCCATGGACGGCACGTTGTGGCGTCATGTCGTGGCGAAGCTGCGCGAAGACTTCCGCTGTATCGTTCCGACCCTTCCGCTCGGCGGGCACCGCCGACCGATGAAGGAGGGCGCCGACCTGTCGGTCGCGGGCGTGGCGGGGCTTGTGGCCGAATTCCTCGAGCAGCTCGACCTGCGGGACGTCACGCTTGCCATCAACGACTGGGGCGGCCCGCTGTCACTGGTCGCCCAGGGCCGGGACCAGCGGATCGGGCGCCTTGTCATCACCTCCTGCGAGGCGTTCGACAACTTCCCGCCCGGCGTGCCGGGAAAGAACCTGGTCATGTCGGCCAAGATGCCCGGCGGCCTCAACTTCGCCTTTCAGACACTGAAGTTGAAGCCCATGCGGCGCGCGCCGATGACCTGGGGCTGGATGAGCAAGCGGCCGGTGCCCCACGACGTGATGGACGGCTGGCTCTCGCAGCTGTGGAAGTCCCCGGAGATCCGTCGCGACCTGCGCAAGTACATCCTGGGCGTGCCGCCGCGCGAGGACTTGATGAACTGGGCCGAGAAACTGCGGGAGTTCGACCGCCCGGCGCTGGTGGTGTGGGCCGCCGAGGACAAGGTCATGCCGCCCGAGCACGGGCGCAAGCTCGCAGAGCTGCTGCCCCGCAGCGAGCACGTGGAGATCGCGGACAGCTACACCCTCATCCCCGAGGACCAGCCCGACCAACTCAGCGAGCACATCAGGTCGTTCGTCCTGAAGAACTAGCGAACAGGCCCTGAAGCCGCAGCGGTGAGGAGAGAAAGTGGAGTCAGACATGGCCGGTCCGGCAGCGCGGAACGAACACCCCCTGGTCTCGCGACTGGCGGGCACCCCCGATTCCGACCGGTACGCTGCCGTGCTCGACCTGGTCCGTGAGCAGACGGCGGACCTGCTCGGCACCAGCGCCCAGGACATCGACCCCAACGTCGCCTACAGCGACTACGGATACAACTCGATGGCCGCCGTGGAACTCACCGGCCGCCTGGGCAAAGCGACCGGCCTGCAACTCCCCCTCACCCTGCTCTTCGATCATCCGACGCCCGCGGCCGTCGCGGACCAACTGTTGGACCGACTCGGCTTCCCCCGGCCGACCGCGGCCGAACCGGTGGCGGACGATGCTCCGACCGCGTCCGCCACCGACGACCACGATCCGATCGCGGTCGTGGGCATGGGCTGCCGGTATCCGGGCGGTGTGTCCTGCGCCTCGGATCTGTGGGACGTGGTGGCTTCGGGGCGGGATGTGGTGTCGGGCTTCCCGTCGGACCGGGGCTGGGATCTGGAGGGTCTGTACGATCCGGACCCCGACCGGCCGGGAACGGCGTATGCCCGTGAGGGTGGTTTCCTGGACGGTGTCGATCAGTTCGACGCGGAGTTCTTCGGGATCGGTCGTATCGAGGCGCTGGCGATGGATCCGCAGCAGCGGCTGCTGTTGCAGACGGTGTGGGAGACCCTGGAGCACGCGGGCCTCGACCCGGCCCGACTGCGGGGCTCGCAGACCGGCGTGTTCATCGGGGCGGCCGGCCAGGACTACGAGCAGCTGGCAAGCTCTGGGCCCACGGACCTGGAGGGCTACTGCGCCATCGGCTCGGCGGGCAGCGTCCTGTCGGGACGCGTGGCCTACGCCTTCGACATGTCGGGCCCTGCCCTGACGGTGGACACGGCGTGTTCGTCGTCGTTGGTGGCGGTGGACCTGGCGGTGCGGGCGCTGCGGTCGGGGGAGTGCACGCTGGCGCTGGCCGGCGGCGTGACGGTCATGGCCACACCGCGCATCTTCACCGAGTTCGCCCGGCAGCGGGCGTTGTCGTCGGATGGTCGTTGCCGGGCGTATGCGGCGGCGGCTGATGGCACGGGGTGGGCCGAGGGGGT
>NZ_JBFBJK010000026.1:94269-126667 GCF_040686095.1 Streptomyces sp. NPDC086554 | reverse complement strand
GGGGCGGGGGGTTGCGCCCCCCCGCGGTGGTGGGGGCGGCCCGCGGCGCGGGCGCGCCACCTGTGTTTTCCCTCTACCGGGGGGGGGGGGGGCATGGGCCGGGGGCCCTCCCCCCCCCTCGCCGAGCACCTCCACTTCCGCGACGCCGCCGCCGCGATCGGCATGAGCCAGCCCGCGCTGTCCGGAGCCGTCTCCGCCCTGGAGGAGACCCTCGGGGTCACGCTGGTGGAGCGGACGACCCGCAAGGTGCTCCTCTCGCCCGCGGGCGAGAGGGCTGGCCGTACGGGCGAAGGCGGTGCTGGTGGCGGTCGCGGCGCTGATGGACGAGGCGGAGGCGGTGCGGGCCCCGTTCACCGGCGCCTTGCGCCTCGGAGTCATCCCGACGGTGGCGCCGTACCTGCTGCCGACCGTCCTGCGCCTCGTCCACGAGCGCTCCCCGCACCTTGACCTCCAGGTGCACGAGGAGCAGACCGCCAGCCTCGTCGAGGGGCTCGCCACCGGCCGTCTGGACCTGCTCCTGCTCGCCGTCCCCCTCGGCGTGCCCGGCGTCACCGAACTCCCGCTCTTCGACGAGGACTTCGTGCTCGTCACCCCGCTCGACCACTGGCTCGGCGGTCGCGAGGGCATCCCACGCGAGGCCCTCAAGGAGCTCAACCTGCTGCTCCTGGACGAGGGGCACTGCCTGCGCGACCAGGCCCTGGACATCTGCCGGGAGGCCGGTCGTGAGGACGCGACGGTGACCACGACCGCCGCCGAGCTGTCCACGCTCGTGCAGCTCGTCGCGGGCGGTCTCGGCTGCACGCTGTTGCCGCGCACCGCGCTCAAGCTGGAGATGACCCGCAGCAGTCAGCTCCGCACCGGCTATTTCGCCGCCCCGGCCCCCACCCGCCGCGTCGCCTTCGCCATGCGGACGGGGCGGCGCGGGGAGCGGAGTACGAGGAGCTGGCGGCGGCCCTGCGTGAGGCGCTGCGGCCCTTGCCGGTGAGGGTGTTGGGCGCGGATGTGTGAGCGTGCCGTACGGTGTCGGGGGCCGATGACTTGAGCACCGGCCCCCTGTCGTTCACTCCGTGCGCAGCCCGTCCGGCCGCATCAGCCGCAGCAGCGGCGGCAGGCTGAGAACCGTCACCGCGAGCACGACCGCGGCGCCGATGCCCGTCATCGACAGCACGCTCGCCCAGTCCACGCTCACCGTGACGTTGGCCATCTTCTGCAGCACCGCGCCCAGCGTCAGTCCCACCGCCGACGCCAGCAGCAGACCCAGCGCGATCGGGATCGCCGTCTGCCACAGCACCGACAGACTCAGCGTACGGCGCCGGGTGCCGAAGGCGACCAGGGACGACAGCAGCTTCTTGCGCTCGCGCAGCTGCTCCAGCTGGGAGACCAGCAGGCTCGCGCCGATCAGCACCAGCACGCAGGTGGCGCCGACGAACAGCCCGGTGCTGATGGACCGGAACTCCGACTCCTGCTCGGTGGCGGCCAGGACGTACACGTCCGACAGCGGGTCCAGCCGCGCGGCGGTGTTGTGTACGAGCTCGTCGGCGTCCGGCACCGACGGGTCCAGCTCGACGGACACCTGGTGGTCCAGGACGGCCGCCGCCGCCTCGGGCAGCGCACCAGGGGTGAAGAGCAGGCCGCTGCTCTCAAAGCCGGTCGGATCCTTGCCCGGCCCCGCCGTCTTGATGCCGGAGGGCACCTTCCAGGCCACGGTGCGGCCTGTCATCCCGCCGGACTCCGGGTCGAAGTACAGGGTGCCGCCCGGCTTGGTGAGCTTCTTCATCCCGCCGGCGTACTCGCCGCCGGGGATCTGGAAGACGTCGCCGTCCCGGCAGGACGTCAGACGCGCCACCTCGCGCAGCTCGGCGCAACTGCCGACGGTCACCGCCGCCACGTTGTCGGGCTCCTTCGCCCGGTCTCCGATCCTGCCCTGCGAAATGGTCGTCGCACGGCGCACGCCCTCGGTCTGCGTGAACTGCCGGCGAGCCTCGGCCAGCGGGACGCCGCCCTGGACGGGGACCATCATCTGTGCCCGGCTCACGTCGTTGCCGGTCGGCGTGGTGTAGTCGCGCTCGACCCCGGAGAACAGCATCTGCAGGGCGATCGCCCCGGCCACCGCGACCGTGATGCCGTTGACCAGGCGGGCGGCCGTGCCGCTGCTCAACTGCAGCCTGCGCACCGCCAGTTGCCAGGATACCGAGCCGGAGTTCAGCCGGGCCACCACGGCCTCGACGACCCAAGGCAGCAGCGCGGTGACGCCGACGAGCAGCAGCACGGTGCCGCCGATCACCATCCACTGATTGAAGTTCCCGTCGTCGTTGCCCTGCCCCACCATCGGGTACAGCAGCGCGAGGCCGCCCAGCGGCAGCAGCAACCGCCACCACAGCCGGCGGCGCGGGGGCTTCGCCGCACGGACTACACCGAGCGGCTCGATGACGACCCCACGCAGCGCGAACAACGTCACCAGGACGGCCGCGGCCGGTACGGCGACGGCGACCAGCACGACGAGCGCGGGCGACGGGTTGAGGTCGCTCGGGAACACGCTGAAGTTCTTCACATCCAGCAGGGCCGCCAGCTGCCGCCCCACCAGGAAGAAGCCGGTGCCGAAGGCGAGCCCGAGCAGTGCGCCGGCGAGTGCCTCGCCGCCCGCGATGCGCCGAGCCATCCCACCGTCCGCGCCGACCAGCCGGAGCGCCGCGAGCCGACGGTCCCGGCGCTCACCGCCGAAGCGCACGGCCGCCGCGATGAACACACCGACCGGCAGGAGCAGCACGACGAAGACGATCATGATGAGCAGGAGCAGGACCGGATCCAGCTCCTTCTCCTGCTGCCTGGCGGAGGGCCCGAAGTGGTCGATGCGCCCGACCTTGCCGCTGGCCATGCGGTCCTCAAGGCCCGTGGCGCCCGCGTAGTAGGCGAGTTCGGCGGGCCCGACGAGCCCGGAGTGGGCGATGGTGCCGGTGACCTGGTACGGGATGCGGTCGCGCAGCAGCTTGCCGGAGTCCGACTTGAGCAGCCGCTCCAATGCGGGCGACACGACCATCTCGCCCTTGCCGGGGAACTTCTCGACGCCCGGCGGCAGCGGCGCCCGCGCGCCCTCCGGCTCCAGGAGCCGGCCCCGTATGTCCTTGCTGTGGTACCTCGTGTCGACTCTGCCGGTGATCAGTGTGTCGTCCGCCTTCGGCAGCACCTCCCCGCTGTGCGTGATGTCGGCCCGTGCGCTGCCGCGCTGGTCGCGCTCGGTCAGCGCGCTCGGGATGGCGGTCGTCAGCAGCAGCATCGCCACGCCGAGCCCGACTCCGACGGCCGTCAGCAGGGCCCGGACCCATCCCTCACGTCCGCCGGCGAACGCGAACCGGACCCCCATGCTCAGGTCCTTCGCCCACTGGCCCGCGCTCATACGGCGCGCTCCATGTCCCGGGACTTGCCGTCCCGTACGACGATCTCGCGGTCGGAGTAGGCGGCGACCCGGGCCTCGTGCGTGACCAGCACGACAGCGGCGTTGGTCGAGCGCGCGGCATCCGTCAGCAGCTCCATCACGCGCTCGCCGTTGAGGGAGTCGAGCGCGCCGGTCGGCTCGTCGGCGAACAGCACACGCGGGTTGGTGACCAGGGCGCGGGCGACGGCGACGCGCTGCCCCTGACCGCCGGAGACCTCACCGGGCCGCTTCTTCCTCAGGTCGTCGACCTCCAGCCGCTCCATCCAGGACAGGGCGGCCTTCTCGGCGTCCTTCCGGGAGGTCCCGTTCAGCCGCAGCGGAAGGGCGACGTTCTCGACGCAGGTCAGTTCCGGTACGAGCTGCCCGAACTGGAAGACGAACCCGAACTCGGAGCGTCTGAGGGCACTGCGCTGGGCGTCGCTCATGGTGGCCAGTTCACGCCCGTTGTACGTGATGGACCCCGAGTCGGGCGGCACGATGCCGGCGAGGCAGTGCAGCAGCGTCGACTTGCCGGAGCCGGACGGCCCCATCACGGCGACGACCTCGCCGGGGTGGATGGAGAACTCGGCGCCGTCGAGGGCGAGGGTCGGCCCGTAGGCCTTGCGCAGCTCTTCCGCGGCGAGCAGCGAACCAGGAGGCGGCGTCACTTGACCACCACCTCGGCCAGCTTGTCGAGGCGCGCGGCGGTGAGTTCCAGCCAGCGCAGATCGGCCTCGAGATGGAAGAGGGCGTGGTCGCAGATGAGCTGGTCGGCCAGGTCCCCCTTCCGCTTGCGGTCGGTGAGGATGCGCATCATGCGCAGGTGCTCGGCACGCTGGGTGTCGAGGATGTCGGCCGCGTTCCGCTGGGTGAGCAGGGCGAGGACGACCTTGGTGTAAAGGGTCGACTGGAGATACGGCTCCGGCTTCTCGGGCGTCGCGAGCCACCTCTGTACGTCGGTGATCCCGGCGTCGGTGATCGCGTACCGCTTCCGCTCGGGCCCGCCGCCGGGCTCTATACCGTCGACCTCGACGAGCCCGTTCTTCAACAGGCGGGACATCGTCGAGTAGACCTGGCCGTAGTGCAGCGGCCGGTCGTGACCGAACTTCTCATCGAAGGCCCGCTTGAGGTCGTAGCCGTGGCGGGGGCCCGATTCCAGGAGCCCTAGAAGGGTGTGACCGATGGACATGGCGAGGACTCTACACGGGGTGTATACGCCGCATGTATACACGGAGTGTGTAGATGGTTGCATGGGGTGCGGCGGTGGTGCGTCGGCCCAGGTGGGGGCCCATTGTCACGATTCTGTTACTGAGCAACCCGCGTCAACTTACGCGAGGGGCATCGGTCTTGAGTCCCCAACGGTCACGGCCGCCGACGCTCCAGGTGTAACGGGCGGGCCCCCGGCGGCAGTTGAGTTTGTTGTGAAGAAAAGCAACGGTCTCACCGAGGGCCCTGACGGCCTTGCCCACACCGCCCGCCTGCCGCTGTCGAGCGCCACCTTGTACCACCTCGACGGCCTGATACGCGGCCACCTGAAGAAGATCGGCTCGCGGTGGCGGGCGCTGCCCGCAGGGAAGACCGCCGGCATCGTGCCGGCGGCGCTGCGCTGTGACCAGCGGCCCGGCGATCTGGCCGACGGTCCGGCGACTTGCTGCAACGCGGCTTCACCGCGTCCCGTTCGAACGAGGGGTGGGTGGCTGACTTCACCTACGTGGCCACTGGTCCGGGATCGTCTACCTCGCGTTCGTCGTGGACTCTTGGGTTGAGAGACCACGCGTCCATGAATGCGCGGCCCATCCTGGGTGGAGGTGCTTGGTGGTCGGTTCGCCGATCGACTGCACGCAGCGTTGATTGTGGCGACGAGGGTCAGGTTGGCAGCTGCCTTGTTGGTCCGAACTCACCATGAGTCGGCTTCGGCGTCGGGCATGTCCCCGCACTCCGTGGAGTGCGGGGACCGGAGCACTGTATCCGCGCTCTTGAACAGCGGTCCGCAGAGGCTCCGCATCACGGTGTTACGGCGTGAGGGCGGCGAGGTTCACGGCGTCGGCCATCGCCTGATAGCCGGCGTCGTTGGGGTGCAGGTGGTCGCCGGTGTCGTAGGCGGGGTTGAGGGCCAGAGGCTTGCGGGGGTCCTGCATTGCCTTGTCGAAGTCGATGACGTCGTCGAATTCGCGACTGGTGCGGATCCACTGGTTGACGTCTTGGCGGACCTGCTCGCCGTAGGCCGTGTGCTGCGGGGCCCCCTCGTAGGGCAGGATCGTGCCACCGATGATCTTCACGCCGGCGGCGCGGGCCTTGCTGATTACGCTCAGCATGCCGTCTCTGAGATCCTCGAAGGTCACAGGGCTGGATCCGTTCGAGCCGATGTTGTTGCCGATGTCGTTGATGCCCTCCAGCAGGATCACGCTCTTGACGTTGGGCTGGCCGAGCACGTCGTGGTCGAATCGGCTCTTGAGGCTGGGGTTGTTGCCGCTGACGTCTCTGAGCACGTGGTTGGAGCTGATGCCGGCATCCACGACGCCGAGGGTGGGGCCGCCGGAGGCGGAGTTCATGCGCTGGGCGAGGTAGTCGGGCCAGCGGCGGTTGGCGCCCGGAGTGGAACCGGCGCCGTCGGTTATGGAGTCCCCGACGCACACGAGGGTTCCGGTGGCGGTCGGGGAGATGACGTCCAGGCCTTCGAGGAAGTACCAAGATCCCTCCGTGGCCGGGTAGTTGCCGGTGCCGTCGTCGGTGACGTGGTTGCCGGCGGTGGAGATCCAGGTGGTTTCCTGTGCCATTTCGTGCCACGTGGTGCCGGCGGGCTTGTGCGGCAGGTGGAGGCTCACGAGCTGGTTTGTGTTCGCGTCCACGGCCATCGGGATCGGGTCGCTGGCGACGTCCTGCCCGGCGGGGATGGTGACGGAGGCGCTGCCGTTGAAGGTGACGGGGCGGTGGGTGCCGGGGACGGCGGTGCCGGGGGTGCTGCTTTGCCGGGCGAGGTCGACGGCGTCGATGGTCAGCGGTTCGTTACCGTAGCGGTTGCTCAGTCGGACGCGGAGCATGGACCCTGCGACGGTGGTGTGTGCGGCCATGCGGATGCTCTCGTTGTTGAAGGAGCGCCCGTTGTACATCAGGCCAGCGGTGTGAGTGCCGACCCGTGTGAGCGGGGTGAGAGTCCAGTGTTGGGTGGCGCTGTCGTTGGACTTCCGCTGGATGATCTTGGTGGCATCGGTGGTGGACTGGGCGTAATCGACGAGCAGGCCGTTGTCGGCGTTGGTAAGGGTGTAGGTGCCGTCGCCGACGGATCCGATGTTCCATTGCTGTCTGGCGGAACCGTCGCACCTGTTCTGGACGAGCTGAACAGGCGGGTTGGAGTTCTGCGGGTCGGGGGTGTCCAGGCACAGGCCGCTGTTGGCGCTCATGACGGTGTAGGCGCCGGAGCTGGTCTTGGTCAGGGCCCATTGCTGGTTGGCGCCGTTGTTCGATTTCCACTGGCTGATGGGTGCGCCGGGGGCGGTCGAGGCGTATTGGACGTCCATCAGATTGCCGCTCTCGGCGTTCTGCAGGGTGTAGACGCTGCCGGAGGCGGGGGCTGCCGAGTCCGCGTGAGCCGTAGGGGTGGTCCCAGCCAGGGCGCAGGCCGCCAGACCCAGGCCGACCGGGATTGCGAGGGGTCTAGATATCCACATAACAATCCTCCTTCTTTAGTCTTGGCGTGACAGAGAGGGCCTGGCGGTGCACCGGCGGAGGCGGACGCCGTGGCCAGGAGGTACCGGAAGGGCATTGGCAAGTTGCCCATGAGATTGCTGGCTGAGGGTGTGTCAGGCCGTGGTGGGCATGGCGGTGGTGCTGGTGATCTCGTTCCGGATGTCGAAGCGACGGTGCATTTCGGGGCGGTCCCCGATGGTCTTCCATACGTCGTCGATCGGCGTGGCCAAGCCCTCCAACGCGAAGAACTGCATGGGGTAGCCGCCGAATCAGTGGAACCCGTCGTCCGGCGTGCCTTGCAGATAAGAGTTGACATCGAGCCGGTCCCGGACATGCATCACCGGGGTGCCCTTCAGACACGCTGCCCGCGCCGTCCGTACTGTCCGTGCCGGGATCCGCTGATGACTCTCCGGCCGCAACGACACCACGACCACCCCCACCGACGACACCGCCCCGCTCGCTCCCCAGCAAAGCACCCCACCGGGCCAGCCCTCACCCACTCGCCGACGCTGCAGCCCGGGCCGCCGCCTCACGCAAGAACGCGAGTGGGCGCCCCGGTGGCGACTGGCTCGCACGCAGCCTGTGATACTCCGGCCCCGGCCACCAGCCGAGCAGCAACGGTGGTAACTGGGTGCGGACTTGCTCATCGAGATCGGCAAGATCCCCGTACACCTCGCGGCACCGCCCGCAGACGGCCAGGTGGTCCGCGATGCACTCGTCGGCCCTCCCCCGTTCAGCATCTGGATCCGTGGGCCCGCCCGCGACGGCGGCCGCGAGCAGGGCGGAGTACTTGGTGCATTCGACTGAGAGGACAGCCGCCCTCTGACGGAGTTCCAGGTAGCTCTCGCGCAGAGCCACTCGCGCCCGGCTCGCGAGGCGGTCGAAGTCCCCACGCCTGGCGCCCAGGCACGCTGTCGCCGACCCGCTGATGTCGCCCTCCACGATGCTGTGCCACAGCACGGCCTGTCGGCTCTCAGGCAGCGTTCGGTATGCCTCCGCCAGGTGGGGACGGCAGTTGAGCGGCCACGCACCACCCGCCGAGGCCCACCGGCGAAAGCCCGGCAGAAACGGCCCGACCGGCCGATGCACCCATTCCCTCAGGACGAGACCGCGCGCGGTGGCGAGCAGATGGACCCGCCAGGGGAAGGTCGGGGCCGCCCCCTGTGCGGCCTCGACGAAGGCATGCGAGAAGGTCCGTTCGGTGAGGTCGTCGACGCTCTCCAAGTCCGCGGTGCAGGTACATAAGTACGCGGCGACAGCGGCCCAGTGCCGTTCCACGATCACGTCAAAGGCGCGGACGTCTCCGCGGTGCACCTGCGTGACGATCTCCGAGTCGCCGCCGGTCGGCGGACGGGTCCGATAGCGATCGAGGGCGAGCCGGTAGGGCTCGACGAGTCGGCCGCGTACGGCGACTCCTAATCGGGACATCGCGAGCGCTCCTTCAGTCAGCGAGGAACATCACGGGCAACTATGTAGGTTTCAGGACAAGTTGACCTCTTGCGTCGATACCATGTCGGCCCCTTACGAGGTGAAGGAGTCGGCGCCGCCAGACCCGTCCCGCAACTTTGCAAACTCTTTAAACCGATGTAGGGGGTGCGTCCGCGCCGCGCTCGGCGGCGCGGACGCACCCCCTACGGGTCGGTCAGTTCGGCGAGAGCTGGCTCTTCGGCACGATCTGCTGGGGCGTGTTGGGGCTCGACCACAGCAGCTTCATGTGCGCCTCGCCGGTCTGCTCGGTGTGCTCGACCTTGATGGAGTACTTCTTGCCTGCCTGGAGTTCGACGGCTCCCTTGTCGAGGGCCCCGTCGTGCGGCGTCGCGTTGTCGATGACGAGCTTCCCGTCGATCCAGACCCGCGCAGTGTCGTCCGACACCGTCGTGAACTGGTACTTCTCGCTGTAGCGCGGCTCCACCGTGCCGGTCCAGCGGGTGCCGAAGTGATCCACAGGGATGTTCTCGGCGGGCGAGCCACGGAACCGCCAGGCGTAGTTGATCGTCGGATCGGTACGGGTGACCTTCGGGCTGCCCGACAACTGGTCGTTGTCGAAGATCTCCGCCTTCAGCCCGGTGCCGTTCCCCTCGGCCGTGGGCGCGGCCGGGGTGATCGACAGCTTGATCACCGTGGCCGCCGGGTTGGTGGCATCGCCGGACGGGGTGATGTCATAACCGTCGCCCGCCTTGGTGACCGTTACCTTCTGGTCGCTGCCGAGCACGCTCGCGCTGTCGACCTCGAACCCGGTGGTGGCGCTGAGGTGCAGCGGCTTGCCCGCTCCGGGCCACTGGTAGACCGAGGCGTACAGGTCGTTGCCCGACCGGCTGACCACACCCCAGTCCGGTTGGCTGACGACACCAGGGAAGCCCGTCTTGTAGACCGCGGAACCCTGCCCTGAGCGGCCCAACCAGTCGCCCATCTCCTTCAGCACGGCGGTGGACGCATCGGGGACGCGTCCGGACTTGTCGGGGCCGATGTTGAGCAGGTAATTGCCGCTGCGGCTCGAGGTGTTCAGCAAGTTCCGGGTGAGTTCTGCGCCTGACTTCCAGTTGTTGTCATGGCGCGAATAGCCCCACGTACCGTTGATGGTCATACAGCTTTCCCAGAGCTGGCCGTCGACAGGTGCCCCGGGGATCTCCTGCTCCGGCGTGCCGTAGTCGCCGTCGGTGACCCGCCGTTTGCTGACCCGGTTGTTGATGACCAGCTCCGGGCTCAGGTCGCGCAGATAGGACTCCAGCTCCTCGCCGTCGTGCGAGTCCCACCGGTTGGTGACGGGGGCCGTGTTCTTGTCCCACTCGCCGTCGAACCACAACAGTGCCGGATCGTAGTTGTCGATCAGTTCCTTGAGCTGAGCCCGCATCCGCTCCTTGTACTTCGGGAACGTGTCGGCGTTGGGGAAGTCAGGGTCGTGCCAGTCCCAGATCGAGTAGTAGAGGCCCAGCTTGATGCCTTCGGCGTCGGCGGCCTTCTTCAGTTCGGCGATGAGGTCGCGGTTCTTGTCGAAGGACGAGTGATCGCGCAGGTTCCACTTGTTCTGCTTGGTCGGCCACATGGCATAGCCGTCGTGGTGCTTGGAGGTGACAACGATGTACTTCTGACCGGCGCTCTTGGCCGCCGCGACGATGGCCTTCGCGTCGAAGTCCTTCGGGTTGAAGGTCTCGGCCTGCTTCTCGTACTCGTCCTTCGGGATCCCGCAATCGCGCATGATCCACTCGGCAAGGCCAGGCTTGCAGACCTCGCCGTCGGCGCGCTTGTACTCGCCCTCGATGTTCGAGTACGCGCCGAAGTGGACGAACATGCCGAACCTGTCATCGCGGAACGACGAAGCTCGGTCCGAGGTGAAGGGGTCGTCGGTCGCGTAGTTCGTCCCCGGACCGGGCTCGGCGGCAGCCGCCGCACCCTGGCGTGGTTCGGCAGACGCCGCGGGGACGAGCGTCAGCGAACCGGTGGCGAGCGCGACGGTCAGGGCGATCGCCCTGCCTCGTATGGCAGTCATGGACATGTGCGGCTCCTATGTGGGGGGGAATTGCGGTTGAAGAGGGACAGGGGGCGAGACGCCACTTCTGGTTGGCGCTGCCGTGGCAGGTGTGGAGGTTCAGATCGGTACCGTCCTGGGAGTTCGCGCCGGGGGCGTCCACGCACTTGTCGCTGCCGACCCCGACGATCGCCGTGGAGAGGGCGCTGGTGGCCTTGCAGACGTGACCAGCCCTGCCGTCGAAGGTGACGCGCTGCCGTCGCGCTTGGGGGTGATGGCCTCGACGGTCATGGTGTCGGCGACCTTTGACGCGCAGAGGAACATCGGGCTGCGTACGCGATCTCACCCGACGTCTTGCGGGCGAAGATGAACTCGGCGGCCCCGCGCTCTTTCCACGAGGCGTCCACGGTGACGTTGCGGCGCGCCTTCAGACCCCTGAACGACCCGGACTTCCAGGCGCCCGGCAGCGCGCCGGACTGGTTCGCCCCAAGCCGCCCGGCGATCATCTTGTCCGCGTGGCTGGCGAAGTACTCCCGGTCGTAGGTGGCACCGCCCGCGAACGCCTTCCGCTCCTGGCCCAGCTTGCCGGCAACCCAGCTCGGGGCGGCCTTGCCCTTGGCGTTGACCTCGTCGACGACCTCTTGGATGGCATTCGGACGCGGCGAGGACCAGTTGCCGAGGTTGTGCCCGTGGGAGCCCGGCCCTCCGGTCCCCAGGATCTTCTCGTTGAACTCCCGGTCGGCGGCGGGCTTGGAGTACCAGAGGGTGTGGGGGTCGGCAGCCGTGGCTGCGGGTTTCGCCTCGGGCGCGGCATGGGCCGCGCCCGAGACCGGAGGGACGCGGAGCGCCGACACGACGGCGATCGGGGCGAGTCGGCGCCGCCCCCGTCTTCCTCGTCTCCTGCTCAGCACGTACGGGTCTCCTCGGCTCTGGAGGGCCAGTGGCGGTGTCACCGTAGACTGGAGGAGAGGTCGGATCAATACTTTGAACAGTCGAAGATGCTGGGGCCTATTGCCCCGAAATTACGACGGACGCGCGAGGGTTCACTCAGAATTAGTCGGAGGACTTGCCCGACGCGGAGGGCTCGTCATGAGGCATGAGCGACAACGCCCCCGGCCGTCCCGCGACTTTACGAAGTCGTGACACGGCCGGGGGCGGGTTGGTCGCGATGGGTCGTGTGCTCGGTGGGTGCCTGGCCCCGGCCGCGTGGCCGGGGCCAGGCCGCTTCACCGGCTCGGTGAGCTGATGCAGCAGTGATCGGTTACGGCAGGTCCCACTTGCCCGGCAGCCCCGACCTGACCGGACCGTGACGCGGCTCCGAAGGTTTGCCCGCAGCGAGGGCGAAGTCGTCGAACTCGTGGGTCTGGTAGCCGGTCACGCCGAGCCCTGCCTGGCCGTGGCTGAAGGACGAGTCGGTCGCGCTGCCGAGCTCCTTGCCGTCGAGCGACGCGGTCAGCTTGGTGTCCTGCAGCGTGAACGACAGCTTGTGCCACTTCTTCACTCCCAGGGCGTCGGTGTTGCCGCTGGCGAGCGTCGTGAACTTCCACTCCGTGTCGCTCTTGAGGATCGACCACTCCCCCTTGTCGTTGATCCGGAAGTGGTAGGCGTTCAGGCCGTTGTTGTTCTTGGCCTGCTCGCCGACCCGGCCGAGCAGCTCCACGCCGCCGCTCTCGCTGAGCATCGCGTCGGCGGACACGGTGTAGTTGTCCCAGGAGCCGTCCCCCATGATCGAGTAGGGGGCGTCGAACGGCTCGTCCGTCCAGCGGATCGGGACCGTCGGGGCCATCTGGCGCAGGCAGGCCCCGGAGCGGCTGGCGCCGCATTGCGTGGTCTTGAAGGCGCCGTTCATGTCGGAGAAATACTTGGGGTTCGTCGATGTGGCGGGCTGGTCGAAGTTGTCCGCGTACGGCAGCTTCATCGCTGCGGGAGCCGGCGGCTTCGCGGCGCCCTTGGCCTGGCCGTTGGTCGTCGTCACGGTGTAGATGTGTCCGGGCTTCAGCGTCAGGGAGTACGTGCCGTTGTCCGGCGTGATGTCCTGGCCGCGGACGAAGTGCTCCGCATCGTTGCCGGACTTGACGTTGGTGGACCACACGCGCACGGTGCCGGTGGGCAGGCCGCCCTTGACGGTGAAGGTCGCCTGCTGGTCTGCCGTGGCGTCCATCGTCTCGATGACCGTGCTGTAGTCGGAGTTGTCCGGCGACTTCAGCGAGACGTAGCTCCCGTTCGCCCGGTCACCGCCGAGGAAGCCGCTGGCGGAGTCGATGTACTGCCAGCCGGGCTTGGTGAACTGGGTGGTCTGCGCGGTCACCCAGGTCGTCTTGCCGATGTGGTAGTTGCCGGACCAAGGCTGCGCGGCCTTCGACATCCCCGCGGTGGAGAAGTGCAGGTTCGGGTACAGCGCGGCGATGAGCGGCCAGTGGAAGAACGCGGTCATCTTGCCGTCGATGTAGTCGCGGTTGAGCGCGCGGGCCAGTGCCTCCGCACCGGTGTCGGTGTCCTGGGAACCGCCTTCGCTCGCCCACAGCGGCTTGCCGATGTCCTTCGCGGTGGCGCTGCTCTCACAGGTCTTGGAGTCGCCGAGGTGGCCGCAGTTGTAGTGGGAGCCGACGACGTCGATCGCGTCCTTGAGCTCGCTGTCCGCGGCCATCGCGTCGGCGACGTCCCAGCCGAAGCTCTCGGCTGCGACGACCTTGGTCTTGTAACCCTTGCTCACCAGCGTGGACTTGAGCTTCTTGAACCACCCGGCGTCGAAGCCGCGCTCGTTCCAGCCGCCGAGGTAGTCGATGCCCAGGTCGTGCTTCTTGGCACAGTCGAACCAGGACATGTAGTAGTCGATCATGTCCTGGGACCAGAATTTCCCGCCGCCTATCCACCCGGGCGCACCCCAGGCCAGTCCGGCGAACTTGATGTCGGGGTTGCGGGCCTTGGCCTGCTTGGCGAGCCACCACTGGTAGCCCTGGCCGCAGTCCACCTTGCCGCGCTCGTGCATATGGCTCGGCTCGGCGCCGTCGGTGGAGTTGGTGTCCCCGCCGACCTCCAGCTTGACCATCTGCAGGGAGGCGCCGTAGCCGGGCTTGAAGAGGTAGTCGAGCAGCTCGCTGCGCTGCGGCTCGGGATAGTCGATGAGCAGGCGGGAGTTGCCCCCACCACCGCTGATCGCCCCGACCCCGTCGAAGGTGCGGCCGGGCGTCGTGCCGTCGACGGTGATCGGCGTGCTCGGCGCGGCATAGGCGGGCTGCGAATCCAAGCCGGTGAGGAGGCCGGCGAGCAGCGCCAAGAGGGCGAGGAGAGCTGAGTGCCGTCTCAGTGGAAAGGTCAAGGTTGGCTCCAGAGGGGGGAGTTGGAGTTGGCCGACGGATGGTCGGCACGGTCGAGCGCAGGGTGGTGCGCCGGACATGCAGGCGCCCGGACGCACCACCGATCGGCGGGTTCGGCAGCGTTGACGGGACGAAGGACCACTTGATCACCGAGTGAGCCTTTGGCCCTCTTGGCCCGCGTCACCGGCGCCGACGGACAGGAGACAGCGCCTACGACACGAAGCCGCGGGTGATGTGTGTGCCCGCCCCGCCGTTCTCCGCCTGGTAGTTGGACTCGCCGACGCAGTCGCTGTACTCGTAGTCGGCCCTGGACGTGCCGTTCAGACCGCCCGCGTCAGTGGACGTGGGGCCGCCGAAGACGACGTCGGCCCTCGGCATCTCGGCGCAGCTGGGGATCCCCGCGTAGTACTCCAGGAAACCGCCTTGGGAACCGTGCAGATTGCCGCTGCCCGCGGGCAGTGTCCAGGAGCCCAGATGGGTCTCCTTGCCGGTGACCGCGTCCTTGGCCGTACCGGTCCACGTGTCGTTACCGGATCGCTCGACCTTGAGGTCGTAGCGGTGGCCATAAACCGCGTCGAAGTCCACGGCGCAGGTCACACCGGGCCCGCCGTCGGCTCCTTCGTGGCAGAGCGGGTCGGACGTCTTGGTTCCCGCGATGAAGCTGGAGAAGCGGGCGGAAAGCCGCTCGTTGCCATCGCTGTTCGCGCGCGGCTGCAGACCCGTATAGGCGACACCCGAGGCGTTGGTGAAGCCGAACTGCTGGGCGAAGTAGAGCCCGTTCTTGCGGGCCGTCGGTGAATTGACGGTGATCGGGAAGGTGATGTTGGTCAGCCCGGAGGGCGGAGTGTCTGCCATCTCCCAGCTCACCGAGACGTTTCCGCCACCGACATCGGCGAAGGCCAGTTGAGGCGTGGCCATGAGCAGTCCTGCGACAGCACCGACCGCTGCACATCGACGAAAGACCGGAATGGACATTAGCTGTTCCTCTCTGTGGGGGCCCGTGGGCGGGATTCCGTGGGGGAATCCATGCGGGGAGAGAGTCGCCTGCGCGTTCAGCCGCCGGGTTGCCGGATCTGGTGGGGGCGGTCGCGTCTGCGGCTGTACGGCGGTTACCCGCAGCGGCATGAGGAAGGGGACATTCGCGGAACCATGCCTGGGCAACTGCCACACCGCTGTCCCTGAACTGCGACGACGAACTCCTGGTGATCGACCGGAGCTCATCGGAATGTCGCTTGTTATTGGTTGTACGCGCCTTCGAGAAGAGTCGCCATGGACGAATGCGCCAGCGGACTTGGACTCTTCACGACCACGACTCGGTCACCGCCACCCAGCCGATACCACCCAGCCGATCAGCCCTTGACGACGCCGGTGGTCAGCTCTCGCCCGGCGTCCTGATCCGCCCGGGCGAGACCCACGTAGTCGAACATCAACAGGTTCTGGACGGCGTGCGCGTGGCCGAGTGGCCGGCGAAGCGGCGGGCCAGTAGTCGATGTTCAGAGCGGCGATCACCGAACCGTCACCTCGGAGGACCTCGTGGCCACAGTGCCCAAAGGTTCCTTTGTCCGCGTTGCCCTGTGCGCAGGCGCGGGCGGCTTCCACATTGCCGGAGTTCTCCCGGACTTCGGGGAGCCCGAGCGCACGCCGTCGCAGTCGGAACACGCCCGGCGACGGTCAGTTCGGCGAGAGCTGGCTCTTCGGCACGATCTGCTGGGGTTGTCGATGACGAGCTTCCCGTCGATCCAGACCCGCGCAGTGTCGTCCGACACCGTCGTGAACTGGTACTTCTCGCTGTAGCGCGGCTCCACCGTGCCGCTCCAGCGGGTGCCGAAGTTGTCGCTCGGGATGTTCTCGGCAGGTGAACCGCGGTGCCGCCAGGCGTAGTTGATGGTCGGATCGGTACGGGTGACCTTCGGGCTGCCCGACAACTGGTCGTTGTCGAAGATCTCCGCCTTCAGCCCGGTGCCGTTCCCCTCGGCCGTGGGCGCGGCCGGGGTGATCGACAGCATGATCACCATGGCCGCCGGGTTGGTGGCATCGCCGGACGGGGTGATGTCAGAGGGTGTTAAGTCCGTTTCCAGTGGAGGCCGCCTTCACCTCCGTCCGGTAGGCGTCTCAAGCAGAAGCGAACTCAACGCCCTACATGACGGGAGACCGGTCGCCGGTCAGCGGTCCTGGCCGGTGATGTTGAACATCCAGCTGATCCCGAACTGGTCAATCAGCGAGCCGGCCTCGTCGCCCCATACCTGCTCTTCCAGGGGCAGCGTTACGGTGCCGCCGATGGACAGCTCTTCGAAGTGGTCGCGAAGCCCCCGGTCGTCGCCGTCGATGAAGATCGCGACATTATTGCCTGGACGGTAGGGCGGGTGGCCGGGCCTGTCATCGGGATAGTCCCATGCCATCAGCGTGTAGCCGGCAGGAGTGTCCAAACGAGAGTGCATGACCTTGTCGGCGTTGGGCGAGCCCGGTGAACCGAAGTCCGCCACGGTTCCCAACTCCAACTCGCCACCGAACACCTCGCGGTAAAACTCCATCGCCTGGCGCGCGTTGCCGTTGAACGTGATGCACGGGTTGACCTGCGACCCCACTTGACGCTCCTTCGCGATCTGGTCGACCGGGCTGTCCGATCACCGCGACGCCAAGATATCGACGAAGCATGACACCCTCTGTCGTGATTCTGTCTGCGGAACCGGCCACTTAGCGGTGCAGCCCGTCTCTGGTTCGGCAGAGGACGTCAAAGGAGTTTCTGGTAGCGGCCTCGTCCGGGCTGGGTGAGGAATCCTTGGCGGGTGAGGCGTCCGAGGCGGCTGCGGGTGATGTTGACGGATGCCTCGTTGTTGGGCATGCCGAGGAGTTCGTGCAGATCACGGGCTCTGAATGCCTGATCGGGGTGCTCGTTGAAGGCGTTCACGATGGCCTGGTAGGCGGTGGACTGCTCGGCCGGTTCGGGGTCTATTCCGGTCGGCGCGAGTTCGGCGATGACCTTCCGGGTCGTGGTCAGGTCCGCGAGTCGCGTTTCGGTCTCGGCCAGAGCCGTGGTCAAGTGGTCGATCTGGTCTCGGAGCTCACCGGCCCGGGTCGTGGTCTCGTCGTGCTGGGTCTGGAGTTCCGCCAGGAGTTCGATGATGTTCACGCGGCCAGCCCGAGGGTGTCGCGCCAGGTGGGGGGGGTGTGGTGAGCCGGCGGGCCATGTTCGCGATCGAGGCCCAGTAGACGCGCGAGGCGGAGGTGTCGGGCCGGTGGTCGTACTCGCGGGCCAGGCGGCGGTGCAACATCAACGTGCCGTTGACCTGCTCCACGATCCACCGCTTGGGCTGCGGGACGAAGCCTTTGTCCTGGTGGTCGGGGTTGCGGCGGACGACCTCGACGTCGATGTCCAGCAAGGCTCCGTGGATGATGACCTGGTCCTTGAAGCCCTGGTCCACCAGGGCCTTCTCCAGGCGGTTGCCGCACCGCTCGGCGGCCTGGTCGAGCAGGGCGGCGCCGGCGGTGTTGTCGTGGGCGGAGGCGGCCAGCACGACGACGCCGATGACCAGCCCCAGAATGTCCACGGCCAGCCCTCGCTTGCGGCCCGACACCTTCTTGTTGGCGTCGAGCCCTGTTGTGGTTGTCGGGACACCGGCGGCCGCGCGGACGGACTGGGTATCGATGATCACGAGGGACGGGTCCTCTAATCGCCGGGCTCTCTCGCGCACCTGGCAGCGAAGGAGTTCGGAGATCCGCTGGTCGAGCCCGTCTTCGCGCCACAGGCCGAAGTAGTAGAAGACCGCCGACCAGGCCGGGAAGTCATGCGGCAGAAAGCGCCGCTGGCAGCCCGTCCGGTTCTGATAGAAGATCGCGTTCACGACCTCCCGCAGGTCACAGGCCCCGGGATCCCCCGTCGCCGACCGCGCGACCCGGTCCTGCTTCCAGGCCGTGATCATCGGCTCGATCAACGCCCACTGCTCGTCCGCTAAGTCGCTCGGGTATGGCTCTCGCTCCATGCCTCGCATCTCAACATGGACATGCCCAGCAGGCGGCTCGCATGGCGATCAGTGCCACGAACGAGCGATCACGAACCGAGGAAGATCGGACTTAACGCCCTCTGACACCCGCACACGCGTCTTCCAAGCGGTGAAACGAGAGGTGTGCATCGCGGTCTTCGTACGCAATGGACCACCGAAACTGAAGCAGCCGGCGCGCGTGTGGCGACTCGACGTGCCGACAGGGAACCGGGAGGACAAGTTCGCCTGGCTCGAGGGCCTCACAATCGACGGGCACCGGAACGAGACAGCGTGGCAACCCTGTTCCGCCGGGTGGACGACGCCGTTCGAGCCCGTCGACGCTGCCGAGTGGTTGGCGATGCCGCCAGTGGATGCCTTATTGCCCTGGACAAGTTCCGGCAACAAGAACAACCGCAGCTGGACAGTATCGCCGAGCCCGAACATTCTGCGAGATCGCTGGCGCACTCTCGTGCAGGCTCCGACGTCGGCCAAAGCGACCCTCCTTATGGTTCGCCCACAGCGACCACCAGATCTACCTCTCTGAACTGCACACAGAGTCGGGCCGGGCGGGGCCCGCAGTGGGATTCACCGCCCTGATTCCTGATATGCACCACTTCAAAGGCACGGAAGGGGGCCGCGTCGCACCCCTGTACCGCCACCCGGAAGTGGCGGAAGCGAACTTGACGCCGGGACTGCTCAAGACGTTGTCACAGATCCATGGTGCAGCAGTGACCGCAGAAGACCTCTTCGCCTACATCGCAGGCATAGCTGGCCACAGCGGCTACACCCATCGCTTCGCGGAGCACCTGGCGGCGCGCGGCACCCGCATACCACTCACACGCGACCCCGCCCTGTGGGCTCAGGTGACCGAGGCCGGACGGCGCACGGTGTGGTTGCACACGTACGGGCAACGCTTCGCGTCCCCGCAGCACGGCCGCCCATCGGGAAGCTGCCCCCGGCTGCCCATATCGGAGGAGCCCGTCTGCACCATCGCCATCGGCACAGAGGACGGCGGAGTGCCCGAGAGTATCTCCTACGACTCGGAGGCCCGCACCCTCACCGTTGGCGCCGGCACCATCAGGCCAGTGACACCTGAGGTTTGGGACTACCGAATCGGTGGCGTGCAGGTGATCCGCAAGTGGTTCGGGTTCCGCAAACGCAAACCTGATATCGAGTGGCAGAGCCCGCTGAACGACGTTCTTCCTCCAACATGGCCAGCGCGATGGACTGTTGATCTACTGGATCTCATCAACATACTCGGGCTTCTGGTCGCGCTCGAGCCCGAACAGGCCCGACTGCTGGATGCCGTGAGCGCAGGCTCGTTGATCACCACTGACGACCTCCGGGAACACGGCGTCCTACCAGTCCCGCCCTACGCGGCAAAAGAGCCGAAGACACCGAAGGCGCCTCGCCCCACACCAGGCAGTGTTCAGGGCACCTTCGACTTTCCAGGCTGAGCGGAACTGGTTGGCCCGCCGACCTCCCCGCGCTCAACGGCACACTGTTCACACCGTCCGCGCATGTCCTGGACACCGTCTGGCCCAGCCTCCTCAAGGGCCTACCGCTACATCGACGACAGCTCCGTCGAGACGGCCTTCCGGCGTGTGCTGTATCGCGTGGGCCCTTGGCGGAAGGCTACCGACCTGCGACGCGAGAGCGTCGAGTCCGGGGTTGCCGCGAAGGCTTCCCGCCCCTGACCAACAGCCACACCATCAGCAGGAATTCACCGGCGAAGGTAAACGTGGCGACATCGGCCGAGTAGTCGGAGACGAGCAGCGTGCCAAAGCTGTCGACCAGGTAGCCGAGCGCCGCGATCACCAGCAGGATGCCGAGCCAGGTGGGCCTCGGCGTGGAGTTGGCCTTTGCTGTACACCCCTGAGTTCTTGGCATCCTCGAAGAGACGGAGGACGCCGGGGAGCTGGCCGATGGCGACCATGAACACCGCTGCGTAGGCGAGCCTGAACCACGCGGCGAGAGCGGAGATGTTCTTCTGCGTGGGCCTGAAGAACTCGAGAAGCGCCCGCGCGACTATCACGTCGAGGACGGCCGCCAGAAAAAAGCCGGCCATGCCGTAGCGGAAGAGTGTCTCGGAATCGTGAACCTTCTGCGCGGTCTCCGCCGCGTCACTTTCGACGACGAGGCGCTCCAGGACGCCGAAATTGGCGGAAATGGCCAGTACGGTCATCAGTAGGAGGCCGCTCCCGGCTGTGAGGGCGGCCTTGCGTACTGCCGTGTCTGCCGTCTGTGGGGCGGTCACGAGGTGGCGGCCTTCCGCTGAGCACCGGCGTGGTGTGTGGCCGGCCGGTCCGATCGGAAGCCCCTGAAGATCAGCACGAGCGGAAGGATCAGCTCGAACAACCCGCCGGGGGCAAGGAATGCGATTCCGGCATTCGAGTCGAGATCGGCGATGCCCGTCACATCGCTCAACACCCCTATGAGGAGGGCGGTGTAGCCCACGATCCCCAGAATCGACAACCAGCCCGCAACCAGCCCGCAACCAGCCCGGAGCGCAGCAGGAGGTACGACAGGACGAGGCCGGCGGCTCCGGAGAAGGCATAGATGGTCAAGTCGTAGTTGTCGAATTCATTCCGACTGGCCGCGAAGTAGATGCCCGTCAGGATGATGACCGCGCACTCCGTCCCCCTGAGCGCGAAGTATCCCGCCGAGAGCACCCTGCCGTACGGCCTCAGTACGAGGTGAAGGGCGAAGCCGATCGTGGCGACCGCAAGGGCTGTGTAACCCTCCAGGAAGACTCCACCCAACAGGGCGGCGTCGCGGGGACTCGTGCTGGAGAAGTATTCCCGCACCAGGGAATCGCCGATCAAGAACGTGATAGTCGATGTGATGAAGAGGATTCCCACCAGAGTGGCGATTTCCCTGTGCGGCATGCGTGTTCCCCTCGTCGTGACGGCGCTGGGCAGTCACTGCTTCTCGGCATCATCGGGTGGTGCCAGGGAGAGGTGGCCTCGGAAGTGCTGGGGAACCGGCGCGAAGCGGCAGGCCATGGTGAGAGCGTCGGCGTTCGGGACGGTGAGGCGGTAGCGGGTGCAGATCAGGTGGCACAGCGCGATCAGCTGGGTCGTGCCGATGTCGGCGCCGATGCACTTCTTCGGTGCCCAGCCGAAAGGTACGTAGTGCGCTCGGTCGGCCGGTCCGTGCGGCGCTCCGGGCAGGAAGCGGTCCGGATCGAACGTGTCGGGCTGCTGCCAGAAGCGGGGATCACGATGGATCATGTGCGGGCTGACCAGGTAACTGCATCCCTTCTCCAGCCGGGTGCTGCCGAGGTCGAAGGAGGTCCGCGCCCGCCGCATGAGCAGCAGCGGCGGGCTCCACATGCGCAACACCTCCTTGACGAACCGGTGGGTGAGCGGCGCCGCCTTCGTCGGTGCGGCGCAGAACGCGGCTGTCTCCACCGCCCTCAGCTCGCCGGTGAGCCGCTCTGCCCACTGCGGATTGCGGACGAGTTCGTACAGCACGCTCGCGGCCGCGGAACCGGGCGGGCCACCGATCGCGGTGAGCACGCTGGTGACGACGTCGAGCGCGCGGTCCATGCCAAGTTCGGGGAGCAGGTCGACGATCGGGTCGGTGAGGTCCTGCTGGCGTGCGCGGCGACCGGCGGCGCGTTCGCGCAGCACACGTCGTACGACGAGACCGGCCCGGATCTGGACGGCGGCGAAGTGCGCTCGGTGCCGCAGTGAGCCGCCGGGGTCACGGTCGATCAGGCGCAGCAGTTTCTGGTCGAGGTCCTGGGTGATCCGGTCGGATTCACGGTCGGTGAGCCCGGTCAGGGCGAGGGGCAGCATGGACCGCACAGCGACGTCCTGGGCGAGCAGGACGAGGTCGACGTCGTCGCCGAGCCGGGCGTCGATGATCAGCCGCATTCGAGTGATCAAGTCGCTGGTGTGCTCGGCCGTGGCGAGCGCGTGCAGTTGGGTGAGCCAGGCGGTGCGGATACGTGTCCACGGCATCTGCGGGCTGTGACGCCGCCGGAGCGTGTCGATGAGGCGGTCGTGCATCACGAGGCCGTGCCAGTTCGCGCTGCTCACCTGGCGTGCCGCGGTCGGCTCGAACACGGCGAGGTGCTCGTCGTCCATCCAGAAGACGCCGCCTTCGGCCGCGCTGCGCAGCCGAAGGTCGTGCAGGAAGTCGTCGGCGTGCTGCGGAGTGGTCATGGGCACTGCCTCCCACGGCGTTGGGGGTGCCTCTCATGGCGTCGGGTGGGGAGTCGCCGGGCGGCGGCTCCCCACCCACGGGCCGATCAGATGTGGTGGTACAGGTACCAGAAGTGGTAAGTGCTGTAGCCGGAGCGGATGTTGAGGGCCGACTTGGCCGAATGGATGAGCTTCCTCATGTCCTTTCACCTCCTCTCGGGGGCGACACGGCCGACCAGCTCCGCGGTGAACTGCGGCGGAGCCAGCGCGGGACCCAAGTGGGGTCCGTCGCCGCCCTCGGTGACCGACAGGCGCCAGTCGCGGGTGATGATGCGGATCAGATCTTCGAGCAGCGTCATCGTCACGCTCGCGCCGGCGCAGGTGTGCGGCCCGACCCCGAACGGCATGAACGCCGGGTCGGGCACGGCTCCCGCCCAGCGGCGTGGCACGAACTCCTCCGGGTGCTCCCAGTGCCGCGGGTGGCGGTGCACCAGATACAGGCACACGTCCACCGCGTCGCGCGGCCCGGCCGTGACTCCGGCCAGATCGTGTTCGACGCCGGGCGTGCGAGTGAACAACCAGGCCACCGGCCACAGTCGCAGCGCCTCCCGGACGATCCATCCAGGCTCCTCGCCCCAGGTGTCGGGGTGCGTGCCGGCGAGAAGGACCGACCAGCCCAGGGCGAAGCCGACCGAGCCGACCGTGGCGAAGAGGAAGGACAGATAGACCTCGGCCACCTCGCCGGGATCCGCGGACCGGCCGGCCCCTGTGACGGTCACGTCGAGCAGGTCGCGCGATTCGCCGACGCCCACGCCGACGCCCGTGTTGCGGCGTGCCTCGATCTCCCGGACCAGCGTGCCCATCGCCCGGCGGCGGAACACGAGGCGCGACAGGGCCGAGTGGCGCCCGCGCGCACCGGCGAGCACCGCGCGGGTGATGATGCCGTCGATCGTTTCGCGGAGTTCGGCCGGGGCGTCCGGGCACAGCAGGACTTCCCGCAGGTGCTCGTGGACCAGCAGGTTGCCCGCGTCCGGCCAGTTACCGACGGGCGCGAGTCGCTCACGGACCAGGCGGGGCAGGTCGGCTCGGCGTGCGTCGAGGTGACCGCGTATCAGGGCCCGTGCCGCGCGGCCGATGTCGATCTGGGCGGACCTTGGCCCGAAGACGCCGTTGCGGGTGTGGAAGAAGTCGGAGGTCTCGACGAAGGTGCCCCGCCGGTTGCCAAGGACCTCGCGGGCGGCCGCCGGTCCTGCCACGCAAAGGCGGCCCGACGCGGAACGCCACACGTCGTGGGCCTCATCGAACTCCGCGGTCAGAAAGGCCAGGGGATCGCGGCGGTGGGCGGCCGCGCCATGGCGTTGCCGAGGAGCCCCCTCGCCGGCCGAACGCGCCATGGTATCCCCCTAGGTGACGGCCAGGGACACGAGCGCACCCGGCCGCCTCACGGACACCGAAGCGCCGGCTTCCGCCCTCGCGCGCCGGGCCGACGCCAGACACACTCCTCCGCCGCCCGTGCTCTGTCACGGCGAAATCGACCCACGTCCCGACGATCCTGGCCGAGACTCACCAGCGGTACGGCCGCATGGAGCCAAGCCGGAGCGGTGCTCTCCGGCAACGGTCGGCCGGCCAACCGTTCACCGCGCCCTAACGAGCTCGTCCATGGTTGGCGGTGGTGCGTCGAGCGCCGCGGGTTCGTCGTTGTGTTCACGTTTTCGCACCGCTGCCCAGAGTTGCGGTCTGCTGGTGGGAGAGCAGTGCGGCGACAGCTTGGGTGATGTCGCTCATGTGCTCGCGGCGGCCGTGATGTCGTGCGAGGGCCCGCCAGTTCTTCAGATGGTCGATGCCGTGCTCGACCCGGATACGTCGTGAGGAGTGGGCCTTGCGCTGACGCTCGCGCATCTCCTCGTACCACTCGGGCGGGTTCTTCTTGAACTTGCGGTGCGGTGGTGTTACGAGGCGCCCGCCTGTCTGGGCCCCGAGTCCCTGATAGCCGACGTCGGCGAGGATCCCCACAGCGGGCCCGTTGGCCAGGAGCTTGACCAGGCCCAATTTACGGGCGTGGGTGATGTCCGCGCAGCTGGCGGGCTCGGACTGGCTGCAGAACAGGATCCTCCCGGTCCTTGCGTCCGGCGGCCGGGCGGCCGACGCGGATCTCGGTGCCGTCGATGATGCCGGTCTGCTCGGCGGTGCCGAGGTGGTCGATGACTTCGGCGAGCGTGCGGGGTCGGATGTCGGGTGCGATGGCGCAGCCCCGCTCGGCGAGCAGAGGCCGCACTTCACCGATTGCACGCGTGCGTGATGGTGGAACGGTCGACATCGAACCAGCAGGCCAGCACATCGTGAGTCGCACCGTGGCGGAGGCTGACCAAGGTCGCCAACAGCCGGTCAACGAAGACCAGTTTGTGTTTCGCCCCCGCACCGACTGCCCGGCGGCGGGGCCGTGACTCCAGTTCGGCCTGGTGCCGCTCGTGCCACAACGGACCCACCTCAGCGACGAGTTCAGCGATCACGTCGGGCGTCAGCCCGGTGATCCGCTGGCTTCGGATGATTGCTGCACGCGCTCGGCTCCCCACCACGCCGACCATGATCAACGATCAAGGTTTCGACCTACTTCAACGCCTGGCCGGCAACCGCCGAAGACCGGCCAGGCCGACGTCACGCGAGCGGGACACGCCCTGGGGCCAAGGGCCCGGCGTCCAGATGAGCCGCGATGCGCGTGATGGTCCGGGCATTGCCCTCGAAGAGGTGCGCCTGCATGCCTGCCGCCTGGGCAGCATCGACGTTGACTGCGACATCGTCAATGAACAGGCAGTCCTCCGGCTGCACGTTCAAGCTGGCGCATGCGGCCTCGAAGGCACGCAGGTCGGGCTTCTCGATGCCGATCTCGTGGGAGTAGACGATCTGCTCCACCAATTCGTCGAAGTGATACAGCGCCGTCTCCCGCTCCCGGGCGCCGACGAAGCTGTTGCTCAGGATGCCCAGCCTGCAGCGTCCCTGCAGCCCCCGCACATAGTCGATGAGGTCCTCGTTCGGCGTCCCCAGATACTCCGCCCACAGATCAGCCATGAAGGCTTCACTCTGGGGGGCGTCGAGACCCAAACGGGCTGCCACCTGCTCGTGGACCTCTCGTTCGCTGATGCTCCCGACGCTCCCAGCTCGCCACACGTCGCGCATCCGCGCGTGGACAGTGCCGAGTGGCAGCTCCAGCCGCTCTTCCCACCGTTGCACCCATCCGGTTTCCGGCGTGATCTCCAGCACGCCGCCGATGTCGAGAATGACGCAGGTCGCGGTCACGCGAACTCCCCCTCTTCGTCCTTGACCAGCGAGCACAGACCGCCCGCTCATGTGATCGACAGAGACACTGTCGTCTCTCCCTCTGGGGCAAGGTCAAGCGATCTTCGAAGCTTGTGACAGCCCTGTCGCAACCCGCCGACCAAACTCACCTCAAGCAGCAGGTGCCTTCAAAACTCGTGACGATCCGCGAAGCCCTCGACCGGACGATGCCGTGAAAACTCGTTAACAAACGCTGTCGCAAGAAGTTATCGAAGCCACTCATCCCTTCACCTGGCAGCGGACAGCATGAAAGGCTCTGATCAACATTTCGGGATGACCGAGCGTGACTGTCCGTCAGTTCGATCTTTAGAGTCTTGCGGCGCCTGTGAGCCTTGGGGGCTGAATTCTCTGTCACTTGCAGCCGCTGCGACGGATAGCACCTGGTCTGGCTCGTATTCATCAGTGATGCTCAACTGCCCCCGGTTTGGGGGCGTCGGAGAATGCTCCAGCTATTCCCGAGCAGCCGTGACGGGCATAGCGTGCAGGCACGCGGAAGCAATCCGGGGGCGACATGGAACCGATATCGGCAGCGTTACTTATAGCATTGGCCAGTGGTGCGGGCGGGACAGTAGGGCAGCAGGCATGGTCGGCGTTGAGTAGTCTGGTCCACCGTCCATTTCGCCAGGCTGCTGGGACTCGGGGGGCGGCAGAGACGGAACCAAGTTCTGGAGAAGTGGAACTTGCCTCATTGTCCGCCGCCCCGCATGACCCAGACCGGGCCTGGGCACTCGCAGTCGCCCTGGCCGAACGCGCCCTGGCGGAGCCGAACTTCGAGGAGTCGCTGCGTACATGGCACGACACCGTGAAGGCGCTGCACACCGGTGACGTACACAACACTGTCAGCGGCGGCAGCCAAGGAGCCGTCATTCAGGGCCGGGACTTCTCGGGCCCCGTCACCTTCGGCAGCCCCCTCCCGCAACCTCGCCCTCCCACCACCGGGGGAGAAGCCTCTTGAACGCCTCCCGCGAGGACGATGTGCACAACACTGTGCACGGTGGCGAACAGGCGGCGGTGGTTCAAGGCCGAGACTTCTCTGGGTCGATCACCATTACAACCGCCGGTTCCGGGGTACCCCCCTACCTCCAAGACCCGGCACGTTGGCCACTCGCGAGTGCTTGGGACGCGTTGGCAGCTGGGGTGCATCAGGCGCGGCCTGACACAGAGGGGAACGCCGTGCCACCGTACGTCCGGCGTGATATTGACGCTGACCTGCGCAGGAAGGTTGCCGAGATAGCGCGAGTTGGTGGGCTGCTACTCGTAGTCGGGGATTCCACAGCAGGCAAGACGCGCGCCGCGTTCGAAGCCGTAAAGGCCATATTGCCGCAGCATCGGGTCCTGGCCCCCACAGACGGCAGTGACCTACTGGCCGCAGTGGAAGTGGTGGCACAGTCCGGGGTCCGGTGTGTGGTGTGGCTTGACGACTTGGAACGCTACCTGGGACCACAGGGCTTGGCACCAGCACTGCTGGCCGAGCTCATACGGCTGAGGACGCCCGTGGTGGCGACTATGCGGGCTCAGCAGTACCAGGCGTTCGCCCCTAAGCCCCATGAAGCTGTCACCCAGGGCGACCCGGCTTCCCCGCAGGCAGCGAGCATTGGGGCGCGGGTGCTGAATCTGATTGAACCCGTGCACTTGAGCCGCACCTGGAGCGGTGACGAACTCGCCCGGGCCCAGGACTGCACCGATGCCCGTATCGTCGACGCCCTCGCCCACCACGGACACAGCGGGATCGCCGAAT
The DNA here is from genome assembly GCF_040686095.1 of Streptomyces sp. NPDC086554. NCBI lineage: Bacteria > Bacillati > Actinomycetota > Actinomycetes > Kitasatosporales > Streptomycetaceae > Streptomyces > Streptomyces sp. NPDC086554. Next base: position 99,583 of record NZ_JBFBJK010000026.1, on the reverse strand, counting down.
ACCTCGCCGCAGGCCCGGCACTATGGCAGGAATGGCGCGCAGCCTCCCAGGTCGGCGGCCATCCTCGGGGCGCAGCCCTGGTCGCGGCGGCCGTTGACCTCGCGCGCAGCGGGCTTGCTGGCCCGTACTCCCTCGATCTCCTTACGCAAGCCCACGAGCACTACCTGGCCGCAGCCGGCGGCCCCCTTCTCCGGCCTGAGCCGGTGGACCGGGCACTAGCCTGGGCCACCGGTGCACGTTACGGCATCACCAGTCTGCTCAGTCCGGTATCCGACAACTTGTGGATACCGTTCGACTACCTCGTCGACCGCACGCACAGCCCCGTCCCGGCGCAGGTGCGGGTATTGGCCCTCGCACATGCCAGAGACGATGCCGACCGGTTCAATATCGCACTGTTCGCCGGGGTGGCGGCCCCACAGCTTTCCGAAGCTGTCTGGCGCCCCCAAGCCGAAGCCGGGGACACACTGGCCATGGTCAATCTCGGAACTGTACTGGCCGCTGCGGGGAGGCTCGACGAAGCAGAGGAGTTGTACCGACGGGCCCTGGATGCGGGAGATATGGTCGCCGCAGACAATTTGGGCCTGCTCTTAATCCGGGCCGACCGCCTTCAGGAGGCGAAAGAGGTCTGTCGGCGCGGAGCCGAAGCCGGGAACGGTGACGCCGCATACCGGCTTGTGGGCCTCCTGTACGAAGAGGGACTGATCGATGAAGCGCAGAGGGTCTGCCGACGTGCCGCGGCCGCCGGGCATGCGAACTCCGCCTTCCTCCTCGCAGCCATCCTCCGAGATAGCGGGCAGACACAGGAGGCAATCAGGATGTATCGGCGTGCTGCCGATGCGGGGCACGTGGAAGGCGCGTTCACTCTGGGACTTCTGCAGTTCAATGCCGGTCAGACAGGCGAGGCGGAGGAGATGTTCCGGCGTGCTGCCAAAGCGGGGCACCTCGATGCCAATTACAACCTCGCCGGTCTCCTAATCGAGACCGATCGACGCGAGGAGGCGAAAGAGGTATGCCGGCGCGGAGCCGAGGCCGGGGACGGCGATGCCGCATACCGGCTTGCGGGCCTCCTGTGCGACCAGGAGTTCACCGATGAGGTCATTGCTCAAGTCCAGGCGATCTGCCGCCCTGCCGCGGAGGCTGGGCATGCCGACTGCGCCAATCTCCTCGCAGCCTTCCTCCAAGATGCTGGGCAATTGGAGGAGGCAAGCAGGCTGTATCAGAGTGCTGCCGATGCGGGGCACGCCGGCGCCACTCATAACCTCGCAAATCTGCTGTACGAGGCCATGCGGATGGACGATGCAGAGGAAAAGTAGCGGCGTGGCACCAGGTCAGAGGGTCCAGGGGTGGACCGTTGTCACTTTTGGCCTCTTTGCTGCCCCAGTGGACTCCCCCCCGGCATCCTCACGACCTGGCAGATGATAAGTCGCCCCTTCCTGGTGATGCCGTGGTGATGGTGTTCAAACCGGTATTCGCCTGGCTAAATCCAAAAGCTCAACGCCGGGCCGACAGCTTCAGCAACACAGGGTGATTACTAGAGGGGCGTGACGAGCACACGAGAGGTGTCCGCGAGAACGCGGCGTCGGAGGAGATCGAAGTTGGCCCGCCCGTACCCTTGCCTCTTGAGGAAATTGACCCGGTTCACGTGGCCTTCGACGATGCCGCTGGAGTAGGGCAGCGTGAGGCCGGCGGTCACGGCATCGAGGTCCTTGGTCAGGTTGCTGGCGAAGCTGCGCAAGGGCGGCAGGTCACTGCCCTTGGCGGCCTTGATCCGCCGGGGCAGGAGGTGGCCGTCGAGGTTCCTCATCATGCGGGCGAAGTCGCCAACGTACCTGCGGAGATCGGCGAGTTCGGGGCAGCGAGCCAGGATGTGCTTGAGGCAGAGCCGTTGGCCGGAGGTGAGGTTGTCGGGGTGGCGGGTGAGCCGGCCGACGACCTGGCGTACGGTGGGTGCCTCGGATCTCTTGGGCACCGGAGCATCTGCCGAACGCAGAGGTTCGAGCCAGCGGCGGACGCTGCGGCTGCTGCCCCGATATCCGCGTTCCTGGATCTCCCGGAAGAGTCGTCCGCTGTCGGTGCAGCCCTCCTGCCAGCGCATATTGAGGTACTCCGCCCACGGCTGCAGCATCCTGCGGCTCTGCCGCGGCGGCGCGAGCAACTCCTCCACCGTGGTCGCGTGGGCGTACTTGCGGACCGTTTTGGGGTCCATCCGCAGCGACTTCGAGATGACCTCGATGGAGACGCCCTTGTCGTGCATCTCGTGCACCGCGGCGAAATGGCGCCGGGTGTTCGCGGCCCGCTTGCCCTCGACCGTCTTGTACAGGTTGAGCCAGAGATGGAATCTGTCAGCGATCTGGACAGCGTCCGGTGCGGCGGTGCGGACCGCCTCGGCATACGCGCTGGCACGGTCGCGGCAAACGATCTCGGCCCCGGGGCGCTGCTGGAGCCAAGCGGTGAAGGTCTCCGCGGTGCGATCCGGCAGCACGTCGACAACGGTGCCGCTTTCGATGTTGATAAGCACGGCGCCGTAGACATGACCGCACTTGAGCGCGAAGTCGTCCACGCCCAACACCCGGGGGCTCTTCTCCGGTGGCTCGGCAGGCAGAGCCCGGACACGCTTCAGCAGCGTGTCCGGGCTGGCCGTGCAGTGGAGCATCACCGCGAGACGGGCACCCGCCCGCCCCGCGAGGGTGCGACCGATCGCCGCGCGCATCCTCTCCTGGAGCTGGCTGCGTCGCCCGTACCGGACGGTCAGGCCCTCCATCTGCTCGGCGAAGGTACGGCGCGGGCACGAGGCTGCCTCGCAACGGAACCGGCGGACCGTCAGACGTATCGCCACTGGCTGACCGCCCGCCGCGACATCGGCGAGCCGACGGCCATAACGGTCATGGATTCGGCGGGAGTTCGTCCCGCAGTCCGGACACGGCGCGGCGTCGGCGGCGGCCACCGCAGTGATCCGCACTCCTGGCCCGATGACCTGGATGTCCTGGATAGCCACAACCGCCGCCAGGTGCGGCAGCAGCACGTCGAGTATCTGATCACGCAACACACCTGCTCAAAGATCGAACTGACGGACAGTCACGCTCGGTCATCCCGAAATGTTGATCAGAGCCGCATGAAATCCCCACGTACGGCCTGTCAGTGCGTCACTTTCCGTGCGGGCGGCGTGACCCCTCGCCCTGGCCGACGTTGCCAGTCAGGCGGGCACCGGGGGGTCGACCTCGCCGCCGACCCCGGATCGCCCGGCCGGCACCCCCACGAGCTGCACGCCGACGTGGTCCCGGACGGATTCGCCAAAGGCGCCGGCGACTGCGTCAGTGATCGCCCGGATCAGCTGTCCCGGGGCGTCGTCGATTCCCGGCAAGTGCAGCGCGGCCTCGCGCACATGGAGCGAGACGACGGGGGCGTGCACGACACCCGGCACGCCGCCGACACCCCAGCGGTGCTGAGGTATGCCGAAGATCTCGACGACGGCCATAGAGCGCGCCCGCTCGCCGTACACCTGGACCAGCGCCTCTGTGAGCGACCGGACCAGCTGGCCCTCGGCCTTCCCGTCGAGTTTTTCCTCGTGAGCGCGTACCTGGAAGTGCGGCATCAGATTCTCCCGTCGCTGGCATGTCGTCTGTCTTGGAGCCCCATCGGGCGATGACGAGCCGGGCAGAGGAACACTTTCCTCACCCTGACCGTCCTTGCCTCAAATCGCCTTGGTCGGACCGTCCTTCTTGCCCACCTCGACGTCGGCGACGACACCGTAGTGATCACTCGCCCAGACTCCGCCGACAGGTTTGTCGAATGCGAGTTCGGCATGGCGAACGCGAGCGTAGGCATGCGGATGGGCGTGCGGGGAGCCGACAAAGACGTAGTCGAACCGGCTGCGGTGGCCGGGCTGGCGAACCAGGCGCTCGATGTCCTCGGCCGCCTGGGGGTTCTCAGCGGTCCAGGTGTGTCCGGGACCGGAACCCGCGACCTCCCACGCGTCGTGGAAGTGCGTACTGTGCCCCGCCAGTGACTGCCGACCGGTCAGATACCGAATGCAAGCCGCATCGGGATCCGCATTGAAATCACCGGCCATGACCGTGGGCAGGGCGGTCCTGCGCCGGGCGTCCAGATCGCTGAGGGCGAGGACTTGTCGCTCCCGTTGCGCTTCCGCTTCGAGCCGGAACGACGTCGTGGGCGCGATGAACAGCACGTCACCCAGTTCGGGCAGTGGCACCAACGCCGCCAGCGTGAGCCACGGGATGTCGGAGGCATCCGTTCCGCGCTGGTTGAGGGCTTCGGCGATGCGGTGCGGCCACCGCGTCGCGATCGCTGTCCCGCCGTACCGGTCCGCATGGGGCGGCTCCGTCGCGACCGTCTGCGACTGGTGGGTGCCGTGCAGTCTGGTTCCATTGATCAGGTCGGGCAGCTGGTCGGGCAGAACTTCCTGGAAGGCGACGAGATCCGGCTCAAGGCGCCGCAGCCCGGCCTTGATCAGCGCCATGCGCGCTTCGGCATCGCCCCGGTTGTTCCATACGTTCAACGTCATGACGCGCACTGCCGTCACCATCAGTATCAGCTTCCTCTCCCTTGACTTGCCCGGACTTGTCGGTGCTCGTCAGGGCTGCCGGATCACGGTGACATCGAACTCCAGCGTCACCTTCGGGCTGACCATGAGCGCGGTCGCGGCGTTCCAGTTCACGCCCCAGTCATTGCGGTTGATCGTGGCGCTGCCCTTGAAGCCGACCCGGAAGTCACCCTGCGCGCCGCGCCCACCGTCGGTCAGCTCGACGTCCAAGGTGACCTGTTGAGACACCCCGCGGACGGCCAGGTCGCCGGTAACCTTGAAGTTGCTCTTGTCGACCGGCGCCACCCCGGTCGCGTCGAAAATGATGGCCGGGTGGTTGTCCGTATCCAGGAACTTGCCACTCAGCATGTCGTCGCGCTGCCGATTGCGGGTCTGGATGCTGCTCGCCAGGACAGTGAGCCGTGCGCCGGACCTCGACGGGTGATCGCCGTCCAGGTGCGCCCCGCCCTCGAACACTTCGAACTGCCCGCGCACCCTGGTGGACATCGTGTGCCGGGCGACGAATCCGATCCGGGTGCGGGCGGCGTCGATGACGTAGTCACCGGTCAACTCGCTGAGGTTGATCATGGTGGACATGAGCGGTCACTCCTAGCGGGGGAATCAGGGGGAATGAGGTGGAACAGCTGCTCGCGGGGTGTCGTTCGTCCCAGCAGTACGACGAGGCAGCCTCCCGGAATGTGAGGCGCCGTGCCCCCCACAACTTGCGGGGGGGGGCCGCGGGGGACCGGGGGCGGGCCGTTCGGCCCCCGGGGC
>NZ_JBFBJK010000026.1:0-94259 GCF_040686095.1 Streptomyces sp. NPDC086554 | reverse complement strand
GGTATTTCCCCCCTTCTCTCCGCCGCCCCCCCCCCCCTTTTGGGGGGCCCCCGCGCCCGCCTCACATTCCGGGAGGCTGCCTCGTCGTACCGGTGACGGCAGATGCGGCCAAGGGAGCAGCGGCACCATGAAGAACCAGTCCGAGGCGGGAGACGACGGGCTCGACCCGAGCCTGAGCGCGATCATGAGCGAGCGGCGGCAGCTGATCAATGTCGGATATCGGCTGCTCGGCTCGCTGGCCGATGCCGAGGACGTCGTACAGGAGTCGTACGCCCGCTGGTACGCCATGCCCCGGGAGCGGGAGGCGACCATCGACAACCCCGGCGCCTGGCTGACGACGGTCGCCAGCCGCATCTGCCTCGATCTGCTCCGCTCGGCACGGGCGAGGCGGGAGAGTTACGTGGGCGAGTGGATCCCCGAGCCACTGCCCGATCACCGGGAGTGGATCGACGGACAGCCGGGCGGCAGGGCGGCCGACCCGGCGGACCGGGTCACGCTCGACGAGTCGATCAGCATGGCTTTCATGGTCGTGCTCGATGCGATGACCCCGGCCGAGCGCGTCGCGTTCGTCCTGCACGACGTCTTCCGCTACTCCTTCACCGAGGTGGCCGAGATCGTCGGCAGAACCCCGGCGGCCTGCCGCCAGCTGGCCTCGTCGGCCCGCCGCCGCATCGACGCATCGCAGGCGCCCGCGGCTCCGGCGGCCCAGCGTGCCGATGTCGTCAGGGACTTCAAGCAGGCCTGGGAGGCCAAGGACATCGAGGCCCTCATCGGCCTCCTCGACCCCGAGGCCACGGGGATCGGCGACGGCGGCGGCCTGGTCAACGCCGCGCCCCATCCCATCAGCGGGGGCGAGAAGATCGCGCGCTACTTGGTCGGCATCACCGGCCGGGCTCCCGACCTGACGATCCTGGAGCGGACGGTCAACGGCCAGCCGGGCCTGGTGGTCCAGCAGGACGGCGTCACGGTGGATGTGATGGCGTTCGACTTCGCAGGCGACCGGATCTCGCGCCTGTGGGCCGTACGGAATCCCGAGAAGCTCCGGACTTGGCCTACGTGCTGAGTCGAGGCAGCGAGGCGATGAAGGCGACGCCGAGCAGGAGTCGCACGACAGCGACGGTGAGCGCGAGCGAGAAGCCCTCCCTCGCGGCGCGCAGAGGGCCGCCGAGCCGGCCAGGGCGTCGCTGCGCGTGCAGCCGGCGTGGCCAGTCCCGCCACGCCGACAAGCGCCGCCGACTTGCTGGACAGGTCGGCCGCGCGACCGACAGCAGCAACAGCCCGCCGAAGGCGAGGAAGTACGCGGTGCGGACCCAGGCTGGGCCCGCGACGCCGAAACCGAGTTCGTCCCGGACCTGGGAGGGCAACGCTCACCACGTTGTCGTCCGGACGAGCATGAACTGCACGCAGCAGAGCACGACCAGTGCGTACGTGCGGCGATGGTGCTCCTCAGTACATGTTCTTTCTGCGTGAAGGTGTCGCCCGGAGGAAAAGGGATTGCCTTGAGGCCAGAGTTCACATTGGCTGGGCAGCATGGCTGAACTGCATACCGATCGTCTCGCCCTCCGCCGATGGCGGGACTCCGACCTTGAACCGTGGGCGGCCATGAATGCCGATCCTGAGGTTCGGGAGCACTTGGGCGATCTGCTTACCCGCGAGCAGAGCGATGCCTCCGTGGCGCGGTTCCAGGCCGAGTTCGACCAGCGCGGCTACGGGTGGTGGGCGGTTGAGGTGCAGGCCACGGGCGAGTTCATCGGCTTCGCAGGCTTGGACGAAGTGGACGACTACATGCCGTTCACCGGAGTGGAGATCGGCTGGAGGCTCGCCCGCTCGGCCTGGGGCAAGGGTTACGCCACCGAGGCCGCGCTGACAGTCCTGGCCCACGGCTTCGACACTCTTGGGCTTCCCGAGATCCTCGCTGTCACAACAGCCACCAACCTGCGTTCGCAGGCGGTGATGCGCAGGATCGGCATGACCCGGGACCCGGCCGACGACTTCGACGACCCCACCGAACCCGAAGGGCCGCTGCGTCCGAACGTGTTGTACCGCATCGCCCGTAATACGAGGAGCTGACGTTCGCCGCTGGGCCGCTTGATCAGGCTGCGGTGGCGAGGCGGCATCCGCCCCATCGGATGCCTTCTCGCCGAGGCAAGATCGTCCTCACCCGCGAACAGCAGCTTCAGCCCGATCGAGTTCGAGGAGAAGCACTTTGCCGAGCAGACGACGGCCGAACCGCTGAACCTGAAACCCCGTCAACCCGCCCTGACCAGCTGATCAGCACCTCCTGCACACCGGGGGAACCTCACGGCTGCTCGCCGGCCTGGCCGCACCCACTGCCCCATCCGCACGCTCCACAGACCAACAGGACGCACGACCCTGAAAGCAGGGCCGTGAACGCCTAGGGGCCGCAGCCGGGCCGAAGAGCACCTCGGCCCTCGCAAGCGGCGGTGGCCAAGCGGTCATTGGCGCCGGTGGGGTCACTTGACGGTGTCGCCGCTATGTTCTTGGTCAGGCAGACTGTCCCGTCGTTATCGGCGAGTGGCAGCGGCTGGTATCCCTCGCTCTTGTAGAGAGCGAGGTTCCGGCGGCTGGCGGCGCCCGTAGTCAGCACGATGCGACGGAACGTCTGCTCGGCTGCGGTCTCCGCGATGTGCAGTAGCCAGCGCCCCAGGCCCTGCCCCCGCAGGTCGGGGGCGACAGCGAGCCTGCCGATGTGCCAGTCGGTGTCGATGCGACGTGCCCGCACCATGCCCAGGAGGCGGCCGTCCCGCCATAGGCCCGTCGCGTGCCAGGCCGCAAGCCATTCGCGCACCTCGTCCACCGATTCATGCAGAGCCGGGATGGTCAGGGCGTCGTTGGCCAGGGCTTCGTCCACCCAGCAGCATCGCTGCAGCACGGTGACCTCGGGTGCGTCGTCGGGGACCAATCGCCGCACGTACGATCCCGGCAAGGGGCCCTGTGGCGTTCCTGCTCGTTCCCTCTCGCGCATCGGCCGCAAGGCGTGGGCGACCCGGACCAGCTCGTCCAGTACGCCGACAGCCGCCCCGGCGAGGGAGTTGTCCGGGCGTACCCGGCCTTGCTCGGTTGCGTCGCGGATGCGGATCGCGACCGTGGCGCCCAGTGGCACCAGGCGCAGGGTGGTCACCACCTGCTTGGCGTGCTGGACCGATCGCGTGCCTGCCGAGGTGTTGCCGTAGCTGACGAAGCCGATCGGCTTCCAGGCCCACTCGCGGCCGAGGTAGTCGAGGGCGTTCTTCAGGGTGGCGGGCATTCCGTAGTTGTACTCCGGCGTGACCACGATGAAGCCGTCGGCCGCATCCGCGATCGCGCTCCACCGTCGCGTGTGCTCCTGGCGGTAGGCACCGGTGGACGGATGCTCTTCCTCGTCGAGGAACGGCAGATCCAGGTCGCCGAGGGCCAGCGGCACGAGCTCGACGCGGAGCTCCTCGGCACGAGGCGTGATCGTCTCGGTCATCCACTTCCCGATGGCCGGGCCAAGGGCGCCGGGACGGGTGCTGCACACGAGTACGAGAACGCGCACCGTCTTCGTTGACATGGAAACGAAACTAGCCGATAGGCTATTTCCATGTCAACGAAACCGTCGGCCGCCACTGTGCGCTGGCTGGACCCGGACGAGGAGCGGGCATGGAGGGCTTTCCGCGGCATGGTGACCGCCGTCCAGACAGCCACTGCTCGTGATCTGACCACGGTCGGGCTCTCCGAACCCGACTACGAGGTGCTGAGCACCCTGTCGGAGCGACCCGACCGCACCAGCACCCTGCGCGAACAGGCCGCCAAGATGGGCTGGTCGCGCAGTCGGCTGTCCCGGCACGCCACCCGCATGGAAGCGCGCGGTCTCGTCCGGCGTGCGCCCGACCCGGCCGACGGCAGAGGTTGCCTGCTGATCCTCACCGAGCACGGCCTGGACGCGCTCGAGGGCGCCGCCCCCGCTCATGTCGCGTCGGTGCGAAGCCATTTCGTCGATCGGCTCACGTCCGAGGATCTCGCCGCCCTGGAGCACATCGCCGCGAAGCTGACGTCCGTGCGCGGGTCTCACTCCGGCTGACGCTCGTCCGTGGTGCTCCACGGTCACGTCGCGAGAGTGGTGTGCATCAGTCGCGCCGCCATAGACAGACGGCTCCGGGAAGGAGTTCAGTGGCTGAGCCACTTTCCATTAGGTAAGTACTTTCCTTGGGAAAGTAGCGTTTGCGGAGTTACAGAAAGGAGGCCCTCATGGCCATCCAGCACCATCTGTCCAGCCGCTCCGGGCCCAAGCCCCGCACCGGACCGGCGATTCCGCACCAGCAGTTGAGCCAGATCGCGCCGGCCGAGCTGCAGGAGCAGCTGTGGAGCCGCATGCTCACCCTGGCCGGCGCCACCGCCGGCCGCAGCAACATCTCCTTTCCGGAGACCCGCGCGCTGCACCTCGCCCCTGAGGCGGCGGCCGGCCCGGCGGAGGCGTTTCTCATCGGCACCGAGTTCGCCCATCTGCACGGCGTCGAGGACGGCAGCCTGCACCTGGCGCTGCCGGAGAGCGAGGCGCAGGAGGTGGTCGCCGCCGGCTGGGGCGAGCTGCATCCGCTCGCGCGGGAGGGACGCAGGCCACCGACCCTGCTGATGGTTTTCGGACCGCGCGATGAGCACGAGCTCGAGATTGTCTGGGAGTTGGTCCGCCGCAGCCACCGCTTCGCGACGAGCTGACGCAGGATGAACGCCGCGGCCGCACACCCGATGGGTGTGCGGCCGCGGCGTCAGCGTTCGCCCTCGTACGCGGCGCGGGCGGCGAGCACCTGGTCCATGTACTGGTCCGTCCACTCCACCATGGCGCTGAACACCGGGCCGAGGGTGCGGGCCAGCTCCGTCGCCTCGTATTCGACGCGCGGCGGCATTTCCGCGTAGTACGTGCGCGTCACCAGGCCGTCCGCCTCCAGCTGCCGCAGCCGCTGGGTCAGCACCTTCGGCGTGACCGCCGGCAGCAGCACCTGCAACTGCGTGAAGCGCATCCGACCGTGGTGGTTGAGCGTCCACAGCACCGCGGTCGTCCAGCGGCCGAAGACCAGATCTGCCATGGGAGAGATGGGGCAGGGATCCTGCCCCGCCGGCTGGGCACGCTTGGGCACGGTCGCTCCCTCGCTTGTGGCTATCTGATGGATATCGAGTGTACGAAGGAGAGTTACCGCGCGGCGGCGCGGGAGACCGGCCCTTGGGGCTGTCGCTCGGGTTCGGTGGTCCACGGCCAGTTGGCGAGGGTGGTGTGCATGAGGCGGGTGGCGGTGGAGAGGCGGCCGTCGGCCCTGCGGTGGAGGGTGAGGGTGCGGCGGCACGCCGTGGCGTCGATCGCGACCCAGGCGACCGGGACGCCGGTGTCGGCGGTGCGGGCGATCGCGGGGATGAGGGTGAGGCCGATGCCGACGCCGACCAGGGCCGCCGTGGCCGCGGGCTCGTCACCTTCGCAGACGATGCGCGGGGTCATATTGGCCACGGCGAACAGCCGGTCAAGCAGCCGCCGTTGCCAGTGTCCTGGCCGGGAGATGACGAATGGTTCGTCCCGCAGCTCCTCGACGGTGACGGATGCCCGGGCGGCCAGCGGATGATCCGGCGGGGCGGCCAGCCACACCTGCTCATCGTGCAGATGGACGCTCTCCAGGCCGTCGCCGGCGATCGGCTGCGAGGCCACACACAGGTCGATCTCGCGCGTGTGCAGGGCGCGGTGCATGCCGTCGGCGGACAACTGGTGGAGCTGGACGTCGATATCCGGATGCGCCTCCTTGTACGCCCGCAGCGGCCCGGTCAGGGTCAGGAAGGTCTCCGAGGCCAGGCGTACGCTGCCGATGCCCTCGCGGGCGGCCTCGGCCACCGCGCGCTGCCCCTCCTCCAGCTCGCCGAGGGCCCGTTCGACGTGGTCGCGGAAGAGCCGGCCCGAGTCGTTGAGACGCAGCCGGCCGCCCCGGTCGAAGAGCGGCGCGCCGAGCTCGGCCTCCAGCCGGGCGATGGTGCGGCTCAATGACGGCTGGGCGACGCGGAGTTGTTCGGCGGCGCGGCTGAGGTGCTCCAGGCGTGCGATCACGAGGAATTGCCGGAGTGCGTGCAGGTCCATTGCGTCCCCTCCCGCCTGGGCTCATAGCACTCAGGCTATAGCAGTTTAGCAATATTGATCTTTGACGGCATATCCCAGTGAGTATGACCGTGGGGGCATGACCAGCACTCATGAAGCCTCGCCGGCGACAGCGCCGGTGCGCGAGGCGCCGCGCACCGGCGTCGCCGGCGGGCTGTTCCGGGCGGCGGTGACACTGCACACCGTCGTGGCCTTCGGCCAGCCGGTGTTCGCCGGTGTATATCTCTCCGGGGACATCGGCGGGCTCGACCTCCATGTCCTCGGTGCCAATGCGGCGTCTTTCCTGGGTCTCGCCCAGGCCATCGTGGGCGTCACCTACTCCGTGCGGCGGCGCGTGTGGTGGCCGGCGCTTGCGTCGCTGCTGCTGGTGGCGGCCGAGACGGTGCAGTACTTCGCGGGCATGGACGGGGCGCTGTGGCTGCACCTTCCGCTCGGGGTGTCGTTGATCGCCGGTCTTGCGGTGCTCTTCACCGTGGCGTGGACGCGGCCGCTGCCCGGCAGGGTGCGGGGTGGCTCCGATGCGTAAGCCGACGGACGTACGACCCGCGCCCTCGCGCCGCCAGATCCTCGCGGTCGGCGGGGCCCTGGGGCTGCTGGCAGGCGGCGGACTCGGCCTCTCGGGCGCGCTCGCCAACCGCCCGACGCTGACTGGCGGAGTGCTGCGCAGCGCGGCGCCGCTGCCCGAGCCGTACACCGTGCCGCTGCCGATCCCGAAGGTGCTGACCCCGGCGACCGGGAAGGGCGCCGACCGGTACGAGATCACCCAGCGCGAGACGACCGCGGAGCTCCTGCCCGGCACCCGCACCAGGCTGTGGACGTACAACGGAACCTTTCCGGGCCCGACGATCGAGTCCCGCCGCGGCCGTACGGTCCGGGTGCGGCACCGCAACGAGCTGCCGGTGCCGACCGCGGTGCACCTGCACGGCGGCCGCACACCGGCGGACTCCGACGGCTATCCCACCGACCTGATCCTCCCGGACGGCTGGCCGGACGCGGAGCACCATCGCGGCGGGGGCCACGGCGCGGGCAGTCACCAGATGGCCGATCCACGCGCCGTGACCAGCCGCGTCACCCAGGACTACGTCTTCCCCAACGACCAGCGCGCCACCATGCTCTGGTACCACGACCACCGCATGGACTTCACCGCCCCGGCGATCTGGCGCGGCCTCGCCGGGCTGCACATCGTGCGGGACGAGATCGAGGACGCGCTGGACCTGCCCCGCGGCGAGCGCGAGCTGCCGCTGATGATCGGCGACCGCGCCTTCGATGCGGATGGTCAGCTGCGCTACCCGGCCCTCGACCCCGGCCTGCGCGACCGACCGGGCGTGCGCGGCCCGTACGCGGCCGGGGTGCTGGGGGACGTCATTCTGGTCAACGGTGCCCCCTGGCCGGTGCACGAGGTGGCCGCCGCCCGCCACCGGCTGCGGCTGCTGAACGGCTCCAACGCCCGCCACTACGACCTGGAGGCGGTCACCGACGACGGCCGCCGACTGGACCTGGTGCAGATCGGATCTGATCAGGGGCTGCTGGCCGCGCCCGTCACGCACACTGGGCTGCGGATCGCCCCCGCCGAGCGCTACGACGTGGTCATCGACTTCGGCGGCCTCGAGCCCGGAGACCGGGTGCGGCTGCGCAACCAGCTGGGCAGCGGGCGGACCCGCGAGGTGATGGCCTTCCGTATCGCCCGCAAGGTCAAGGACCGCAGCCGCGTACCGGACCGGCTCGCTGCCGACCTGCCGGTCTGGCGGCGCTCGCAGGCGAGCACGGTCCGGGAATTCGCCTTCCGCGCCGGGCACATGCAGCACGGCCGCGGCTGGCTGATAGGCGGCCGCGCCTTCGACCCCGGCCGTACGGACGTCTCCACCCGGCTCGGCGCCATCGAGGTGTGGCGGCTGGTCGCCGACGTGCACCACCCCATCCATCTGCACCTGGTCGGCTTCCGGGTGCTCTCCCGCGGCGGCGGACCGCCGCTGCCGCAGGACGCCGGGCTGAAGGACACCGTCTCGCTCCGCCCTGGCGAGTCGGCGGAGATCATCACCCGCTTCGACGGCTACCGCGGCCGCTACCTCTTCCACTGCCACAACGCCGAACACGAGGACATGGGAATGATGGCGAACATCGAGATCGCCTGACCTCCATTCCGCTTCCCCTTCCGAACCGACGACGAACGGATCACCGCACATGCCCACCGGAAACGGAATCACGATCATCGGCGCCGGCCTCGCCGCCGCCAAGGCCGCCGAGGCGCTGCGTCTCTCCCACGGCTATGAGGGCCCGCTGACCCTGATCGGCGACGAGCCCCACCTGCCGTACGAGCGCCCGGGACTGTCCAAGGGCTATCTCCTCGGCACCGTCGACGCGGCCGGTCTCGATGTCCACCCGGCCGACTTCTACGCCGCGAACGACATCAGCCTGCTCAGGTGCGAACGCGCCGCCGACCTCGACCTCGCGGCCCGTCGCGTTCGCACCGACGCCGGCACCGAGGTCGCCTTCGACCAGGTTGTCCTCGCCACCGGGGCGCGGGCGCGTCGGCTGGACGTGGCAGGCCGTGGCCTGGCCGGCATCCACTATCTGCGCAACCGCGACGACAGCGACCGACTGCGCGAAGGGCTCGGCTCCGCCGGCAGCGTGGTGATCGTCGGCGCCGGCTGGATCGGCCTCGAACTCGCCTCGGCCGCCCGCACCCTGGGCCTGACCACCACTGTCATCGAACCGCTGCCCACCCCGCTCTACACAGTGCTGGGCCCCGAGATCGGTGGCATCTTCGCCCGGCATCACCGCGACCACGGCGTCGACCTGCGCACCGGGGACGGCGTGGAGAAGTTCCTCGGCACCGGGAGGGTGGAGGCCGTCCACACCACCACGGGCGACATCATCCCGGCCGACCTGGTCATCGTCGGCATCGGCTCGGTCCCCAACACCGAACTCGCCGAACAGGCCGGCCTGAAGACGGACGCGGGCGTCCTGGTCGACCCCGACCTGCGCACCTCGCACCCCGCCGCGCTGGCCACCGGTGACGTCGCACGGCAGCGGCACCCGCGCCACCTCAACCCGATCCGCGTCGACCACTGGGACAACGCCATCGTCCACGGCACCGCCGCCGCAGCCACCCTCACCGGCGCACCGCAGATCGTCGACACGGTGCCGTACTTCTTCTCCACCCAGTACGACTCGACCCTCGAATACGTCGGCCACCCCCTCCACTGGGACCGTGTCGTCACCCGCGGCACCCCCGACACCCCGGGCTTCACGGCCTTCTGGCTGGACGGCGAGACCCCGGTCGCCGCGATGACCCTGGACAACTGGGGCGCGGCAGAACACCTGCGGGCCCTGGTCGCCGATGCCCGGCCGACGGACGCCAGCCGGCTGGGAGACCCAGGCGTCCCGCTGCCGGACCTGGCCCACGCTGCAGCTTGACCACCCGCGCCCGGAGGGCTTGACGGACACACCTGACGGCGCGCGCTGGTCGGCGCATCCGGTCCACGGCCAAGAACTTCATCAGCTCGCGGAACCACCGGCTATGCGAGGCCTTCTGCCGCGGTGCGCCCGGCTTCGGCGAGGCGTTGGAGGAGCTCAGCGAAGCGTTCGAGTTCGGCGTCCGGGTAGTCGTCACAGATCCGGTCCACGGACGCAGCCATCCCGGCGAAGTGCTTGAGCAGCTCCGCGTTGCGTTCGCGCAACGCCCGGACAAGGGAGCCCCGACGGTCCGCGGGGTCCTGTTCGCGTGCGATCCATCCGGCGCGTTCGAGCCGGTCGAGGACGCCGGTCATGGTGGCAGCGTGCAATCCGGCGCGGCGGGCAAGGGCGCCGGGGCTCAGCGGCCCGTGGACGTTGATGAGTTCGAGGCAGTCCATGTCCACATCCTTGAGGCCGACCCGGGCGCCGACCTGCCGGTTGAGCAAGGTGAGCTGTGCGTCCAGCTCGCGGAGGCCCTGCTTGACCCCGGCAGTCGCACGGCGGTGACTGCGGCCGTCGGGCCCAGCTGGCCCGGACGGCCCTGCGGCCTCACCTGATACGGATCTCATAATGTACGGACTCCAAAGTAAAGTGTTACGGTTCTCATATGTTACGGCACTCGGACTATCGAGTCGGACAGAAGGGCACATCATGTTCACAGTGATCGGAGCGACCGGGCACGTCGGGCGCGAAGCCGTGCGGCTGCTGCTGGAGCGCGGTCAGGAGGTGGCCGCCGTGTCCCGCAGCGGCCACCCCTCCGCAGTGCTGCCGGACGGCGCGCACCTCGTGTCCGGCGACCCATCCCGCCCCGCATCCCTGGCCACCACTCTCCCCGGCCACATCGAAGCGCTGCTGCTCGGCCCGCGTCCGGTCGGCACCGCCGCCGCCGAGTTGCTGTCCCTGGCGGCCGAGCGAGGAGCGAAGCAGGTCGTGGCGCTGTCGGCCTTGACCGTGGAACAGCCCATCGGTCATCCGCGGTTCATAGAGGAGTTCCTGGCGTTCGAAGACGCAGTGCGTTCCTCCGCGCTGCCGTGGACGGTCCTGCGGTGCGCCGACTTCGCCACCAACTCCCTGGCCTGGGCCCCACAGATCCGCGCAAGCGGCGCGGTGCACGGCGCCTACGCCGCGGCAGCCACTTCACCGGTCCACCCGCGCGACATCGCCGAAGTGGCCGTACGTGCGCTCAGCGAACCCGGGTACACGGGGCAGGCCCACGCGCTGACTGGGCCTCGGTCCCTCGACCAGCGGGACAAGGTCCAGATCATCGGCGACACCATCGGTCGCGAGCTGACCTTCCGCGAGGTCGACCCCGAGGAGGTCCGCCGCACGATGCTCGCCCAAGGACTGCCCGCTGACGTCCCCGAACGGCTGCTCGGCTCGCTGGCCGGCTACGCCAAGACGCCCGGCCACACCTACGACACCGTGGAACGGATCCTGGACCGGCCGGCACTGGGCTACGCGCGGTGGGTGTCCGAGAACGCCGCTGCCTTCACCGGAACGGGCGGAGAGTAGCCTGCCCCAACATCACCGGCCGTCCGGCAGCCGAACGTTCCACGCGGGAGCGTCCGGCGTGCGACCTGGTCTTCGCCAGGTGCCGGTCGACGAGGGCGATAAGAACACCGCATGAGCAACGCCGAGTTGCATCTCGGCGTTGCTCATCGTGGCCCATCGGTCGCCGCACCGGCCCTTTTCGAGTGCTGCCTCCATCGCGTACGGACCTGCACGTCCGTGGGCAGTGGGCGGTTCACGCCTCACTATGACGGCGCCCCCGAAACCTGAGATCACGCCCGGTGTGACGCTCCGCGTGCCTGCCTCGTCCTAGAGCTGGAGCGAACACTGCGCCTGCCGAATATGTCATCCATGCAGGTCAGGATGGTGGGGCAGGATGAGCACTCGTGCTGCTTCGTCTCGCCTACCTGACCGTCACCAATATGTTCGCCGCGCTGCGGTTACGGCCGATGAGCGACCGCGACAAGGACGCGGAAATCCTCGCCTTGCGCCACCAGCTCACCGTCGTGGAGCGGCAACTCGGCGCAGAGCGGGTGAAGTTCACTGCGGAAGACCGGGCGTTGCTTGCCGCCTTGTTGGCGCCGCTACCCCGTCAGGTCCTGCGAAGGCTCCGGTTACTGGTCCGGCCAGACACCGTGCTGCGCTGGCACCGCGACCTGATCAAACGGCTCCACGCCCGCACCTGCCGGCCGAAGAAGCCCGGCCAACCGCCCACGGTCCGCTCGATCCGTACGCTGATCCTGCGCCCAGCCGGGCTGCCACCACCTGGGCTGACTTCCTGCGCTCCCAGGCCGGTGCCCTCCTGGCCTGCGACTTCATCGAGACCGTGCCTCTGACCGGCCAACGCCAGTACATCCTCGCGGTCATCGAACACGCCACCCGCCGCATCCGGATCCTCGGCACCACCGCACGCCCCACCGCAGCCTGGGTCAGCCAAGCCGCCCGCAACCTGGCCATGAACCTCACGGACGCGCAAGCCACCGTCGCCTACCTGATCCGAGACCGGGACGCGAAGTACCCCGCCCTCTTCGACAAGATCCTGAGCAACGCAGGCATCCGGATCCCGCGCATGAACGCGATCATGGAGCGCTGGGTGCAGACCTGCCGCCACGAACTACTGGACCGCACCCTCATCTGGAATGAGCGCCATCTACGCCACGCACTTCACCAGTTCGAACTGCACTACAACCTCCACCGGCCCCCCAAGCGATAGACCAGGCAGCACCCCTGCGCGCCACCCCCGAACCACTCACCCGCACACAGATCACCCACCTCGACGTACGCCGAAGAGACCGCCTCGGCGGAGTGCTGCACGAGTACCAACATGCCGCTTGAACTGCGAGGATGGGGTTTTCGGCAGGCGCAATGATGCGGGCGCTGCCTGAACCCGAGGACGCCGACACAGACGACACACCAAGCGCCAGAGCCGACGTTCTGTGCGCCACGCTGCCCCAATGACGAATCGGCCGGAGCCCCATCGGGGTCCGGCCGTGGTCATGGGAGATCCATCAAACGCACCATGCTCCGGGACGACGCATCGAGCCAGCGCCGTACCGTCAACCGCGACACGTACGGCCGCCGCCCGGACCTCCCCACTGTTCCCATCTGCCTCAACACCCCCCCTCTGGCCAGCAGAATCTCCCTTAGCGCACGCCCCGGGGAATCTCTTCCACCCGCCGCCTGCCCAGATCACGCCTGCGGTCCGTACCCCGCGCGAGCAGAGCTTGGCGCCCGAACCTCTTCGCCGCGTCTTTCCCTGCTGCGGCGGGCGACAGGCAGGCCGCCGGGCCCCGTACTCACAGGGTCTTGGACGTGGCCCTCTGCCCGAATCATCGATGAGGCGCAAACAGTGGTCGATCAGCGGCGATCGGCGCCCCGGAGCACATCGATCAGGTCATGCGGGCTCATCCCGCGATCACGGAAGAAGACCCAGACCGCCAAGACTGCGCTACCACCCAACAGCGGACCGAGCGCCTCCGATGGGACGCCAGCCACACTCGCTGCACCGATAACGCACGCGACCAGCAGCATGGCCGCCAGCACCCGCCAGGCTACGTAGCGGGTGGCTGTAACTGCGGGATCCAATCGGTCGTCGTCAAGCAGGTGACCGATGCGCCCTTCGGCGTACCGCTCGGCGATAGTCATCAGCATCGAGGTCAAGTCCCGCAGTGCCGCATCGGGGTGAGCAGTCTGGCGTGCCTCTGCCACCCGTAGTGCGCCGATCACCTGCGCGGCATGAGCCTTGAGCACTCTGCGTTCGTGCGGCCTGCCGCCCGGACGTCGCAAAGGTGACCGCGGACCTAGCTCGCGCGTCAAGTAGGCCCGCCAAATGACCTGCTCCGCAGTGCGCAACGATGCACGGGGTAGCGGAGCAAACGGGCCGCCCATTGCCCATGTGCGGTGGGCTCGCCCGCACCGGGCCGCGCTGGCCAGCAAAGCGACCACGGGCCAGCAGCTCGCCGGCCCGATCTCCAGCTCGGGCGAAGCCGCACTCGGATCGCCGAGCTTGTGGTCCGGCGCCGGATGCACCAGCCGGAACAACCGGAGGAGAATCAGGACTATCAGCCCATAAACGACGAACCCGCGCCAGTATCCCCACTCCGCCCCGAAGTTGACATCCGAGAGCCGCACGGGCATGTCGGCCACCGATTGAATGCCCTGCCGCCCCACCTCGACACCACTGCGCACCAGCACGTCCAAGTGCCACACCCCGAACAGCGCCATCAAGTACGTGACCACGAGAGCCGGCACCAGCTTAAGGAAGGACATCCACCACTGCAGCACCCAGGCCGGGGCGAGACCAGGCAGGTTGTCAGGCAGGTCAACGTCATCCACCTCAGCCAGAGATGCCCGAGTCTCCCGCAAGAACTCGGCAGCATGTTCGCGCGCGAAGTCATCCCGCACTAGCCGAACGGGAGCCACGAACCGCACCTCGGCCCACGGCCCTACCCACAAACGCCAAACCTTCACCGACGCTGCCGCCAACAAGGCGCAGCAGGCAAACACAGCAACGATCATCATAAGCGCAAGCTTTGCGCACCCCACTGACAGCTTGAGGTGTCACGACCTGAACAGCCACATCAGAAAGCGCAGTTGGCGCGCCCGGCAGCAAGGCCCTACACGCCCCGAGTCGGCTCGTTATATCCCGCGCCGCCTTAGGGTACGGAGTCCACGCTGGGCAATGAGCAGCGCGTGAGTGCCTCAGTGGCGCGGCAACATAGCGGTGGATCCCCGGTTACCGAAACCAGGGGTCCACCGAATACTTGTAGCTCCACCGCCCTGACCACCCCGTCGAAGGCAGCACGCAACGATCCACAACCTCACCCATGAAATGCGTCTGCCGCCACGAGGCTCGGTCCCGTCAGACCGCGCACCGAGGCGGAGATGCGGTTGGCGGTGATGGTCTGCGAGGGGGCGAGCAACCAGGAGGCGGCAAAGCTGTTCCTCAGCGTCAAAACGGTGGAGGCCAGGCTGACCCGTATCGACCAGAAGCTGGACGTACGCTCCAGAGCCCGGCCGGCCACCGCACTGCGCTCACGGTGACGCCCGGGAGCCCCGGGCGCCCGTTCAGTCGACCACGGCAGGAGACGTGCCGGACTTCACGACCATGCGTGGTGTGCCGCCGCCGTCCGCCGGGACCGACCAGAGGTCGGCGCCGAAGTCCCCGGGCAGGGCGTAGAGGAGAGTGCGGCCGTTCAGCCACAGGGCCTGGTCGTCGACACTTCTGCGCTCCGCGAGCGCGGTCTCACGGCCGGTGCGCAGGTCCAGGACGTACAGCCGCCAGGGCGTACCGGCGGATGCGCCGGGGACGCGTTTCTTGAAGGCGACACGAGTGCCATCCGGGGAGAGGGACGGGCATTCGACGTTCTCGCGCAGGGTCCGCAGTGTGCGCCGGCCCAGGTCACCCTCGACCAGGTACGTACGGCCACGGGTGGCGAGGGTCGCGTAGAAACGGTTGTCGTCGGCGGCGAAAGTGACGCCCCAGAAGTTGTGGTCGGCGGCCCGGTGGCGGCGCCCGTCCTTGATCACGGCGAACTTCTCCAGGTCGGGCCGGAGGGTGCCGGTGCGGCTGTCGTAGACGGCGGTACGGGTGGAGAAGACGCTGCCCGCGTACGAGTCTCCGCTGACGAAGACCGTCCACGCCACCAGTCGTCCACTCGGCGATACGCGGGCGCGGGTGGGTATCCCGGGCACCGGGAAGGTACGGACGGGCCGCAACCGCGCGTCCAGCAGCACGGCTTCGTGACCGGGGACCACTCCGCCGGTGGCACGGAGGCAGATGCCTGTACCGGCGGCCGCGTGGAAGCGCAGACAGTCGCGGGGCGCGGAGGTGCGGGGCCCGGCCGGGGTGGACAGCGGGACGGAGGAGACGTGATCGCGTTGCGGCCCCCAGGCAAGGTTGCGGAAGAGCAGACGCTGCGGCTGACGCAACGTCACCACACCTGCCCTGGCGCCTGGTTCGCCCTGTCTGGTCCGATCGCGTTCGGCTGCGCGGTCGGCGGCCCGCAGGGTGACAACGGCCGCGACCACGACCAGGACGGCGGTGACGAGCACGAGGACGAGCAGCCGAGCCCTGATGCTCATGAGGGACTCCGTCGGTGGAGGTGGCGGTGGGGATGGAGGGTGGACAGGGCGGCGACTGCTGCCAGCGCGACGGCCAGACCGGCGGCGGCCACGGTCAGGGCGCCTTCCGGCCCGAAGTACATCCAGCCCGCGCCGAAGAGCAGTGAGCCCGCGAAGCGGGCGAGGGCTTGCGCGGTCTGGACGAGGGCGAGGCCGCTCGCCCTCAGGTCCGTGGGCAGCAAAGGACCGGCGGCGGCCATCAGTACGCCGTCGGTGGCCGCGTAGAACGCGCCGAGCAGTACGAGTACGGCTCCGGCCGCCACCGGCCCGCCGCCCCAGGGCGCGAGCAGCAACACGTACGCGATGAGCAGCGCCCCGTGCCCCGTGAGGAAGACCTGTCGGCGGCCGATCCGGTCGGCCAGATGCCCCAGCGGCACGGCCAGCAGCAGGAACCCGGCGGCGGCGCCGACGGGCAGCAGCGGGAAGTACGGGGCGGGCAGATCGAGGCGGCGCTGCAACAACAGATAGAGGAACGAGTCGCTGACGGTGACCACGCCGAGCAGCGCGGCGATCAGACACAGCCGGGGCAGGCCTGAAGTACGGGCCAGGGAACGCAGGACACCCGGACGGTGCCTCTTCCTGTCCGCGTCCTTGTCCGCGATCTTGTCCGCGCCCTTCCTCGGGCCCGTAATGGCGGACGGCTCCCGTACGAACAGTACGAGCAGCAGTACGCCGAGTGCGGCGGCGCAGAAGCTGACCACGAACACGGCGTCGTAGCCGTCACGAGCGGCCCACAGCACGGCGAAGGCGGCGAGCGGGCCGAGCAGTGCGCCGGCCGTGTCCATCGCCCGGTGCACCCCGAAAGCGCGGCCCTGCTCCTCGGGCGGGCAGGACAGGGAGATGAGCGCGTCGCGCGGGGCGGTGCGCAGCCCCTTGCCGGTGCGGTCGGCGGCGAGGACCGCACCGACCGCCCACGGTGTCGTTACCGCCAGCAGGCCGAGTTTGCAGGCGGCCGACACGGCATAACCAGCGCCCGCGACGAGCTTGCGGCGCTGGGCGCGGTCGGCGACATAGCCACCGGCCAGCCGGGACAGGGCACTTGCGCCCTGGTAGAGGCCGTCGAGGGCACCGAAGGCGAGCGGAGACATGCCGAGGCCGACCACGAGATACAGCGGCAGCACGGCAGTGACCATCTCGGCGGAGACATCCGTGACCAGGCTGACCGCGCCGAGGGCGATGACATTGCCGGCGACCGCGCGGCGGACCCCGATGCCGCGCGGCGGGCGCGGCCGGGTGCGGCGTACGCCCGCCGTGGTGTCGGCGGCCCGGCTTGCCGACAAGTACACCGTGCCTCCCTTCCTGTCACTGACGTGCTGTCAGAACCAGTTGACGGTGAGAGGGAAGGTGGTGGTGGCCGAGGCCGGGGTGGAGTCGGTGGCCGTTGCGGTGATCTGGAGTGTGCCGGTCTGCCAGGGCTTGCCGGTGATCCGGCCGGTGGTGCTGTCGATGCTCAGGCCGAACGGCAGTCCGGTGGCGCTGTACTTGACGGGTGCCTTGCCGCCGGTGGCGGTGATCTGGATGGTGCAGCTCTGGTTGAACTTGCAGGTCTGCGTACCGGGGTTGGACACCTTCAGGTCCCCATCCGGCGGCGTCGTACCGTCGCCGAAGACCTCGCTGATGGGGGTGGCGCTCGCGGCGTTGCCGGCGTGGGTGGTGCCGAAGAGGTCTTCGAAGGTACGCAGCAGGTTGTAGTGGTTGTACGCGCTGCTGTACTTGCCCTGCTTGACCTTGGCGCCGGAGAAGACCGTGGCGATCTGGTTGGAGCCGAGGAAGTTGTCCTCGTCCCATGTGAGCACCAGCAGGCTGTTGTTGGCCTTGGCCCACTGCGCGTAAGCGTCGAGGTTGTTCTTCACCCAGGTGTCTCCGGTGCCGACCGGGCAGGAGTGCATGTCGTTGCACTGGTTCGGGACGACGAACGACAGATGGGGCAGCTGGGAGAAGTCGCTCTTCGGGAACTGTGCCCAGGTCTTTCCGGTGTTGAGAGGCACGTTCTTGAAGGCGAACCAGGGGTTGTGCTTCTGCGCGTACTGACCGCTGGTGCAGGCCGTGGACCCCTCGCTCGGCAGGTCTTCGTTGTACGTGGCGAAGGTCTTGCCCGCGGCGATCAGCTCCTGTCCGAGGTTGGCGGCGCTCATCGACTGCGGGGTGTAGCAGCCGTCGCCCGTGATGCCCTGGGTCGCGCCGGAGAAGAGGTTGAAGTAGTTCGGCTGGCTGGGGTGGGTCAGGGCCTTCATGGCGGTCAGACTGGCGCCGGCGTTCGCGAGCTGGTTGATGTAGGGGGCGTTGGCGCTGCCGATGATCTCGCCGTACTGCTTGTTCTCGAAGACGACGACCACGACGTGGTCGTAGCTGGGCAGCGCGGCGGCCGCGGGGCGCTGCGCGGCACTTGAATCGGATACGCCGAAGGCGGCGACCAGGGCGAGGGTGCTGAAGATCCCGGCGGCGGTTGCCCGCCACGTCCTGGGCCGGGCCGGTGTCCGGTCCGGCAAGGCTCTTGGTTTCATGGGGTGTTCCTCCTTGTCCTGACTCACTCTTCGCGGCGGGCCGCGCCCGCCACGGTGATGTTCACCAGGCGCGGCACGGGAAGCCCGCGGCTGCGGAACTCCTCGGCCACAGCGGTACGTACGGCCGCCAGCCGCTCGTACGGCAGCAGCACAAGACCGCTGCGCTCCGGCTGCGGACCGGGCCACCAGTCGGCGGTGGCCCCCGCGCGCCGGGCACACGCCACAGCGCGCCGGACATCGTCCGCGCCCGCGCTGTCGCCGCGCGTCACAAGGAGCATCAGCCGAGCCCCGCATTCGGCCGGGTCGAGGCGGACGTGGCGTCGGCCGCCGTGGCCGCCGCCGAGCAGCAGAGCCTGGCCGGGCCGGGCGAACAGCACGGCCTGGCGCAGCGCGTCGTCGCCGTCGGGCGCGGCGTCCCGGACGAGGGCGGCCACCCTGCCGCGCGGCGGGCGCGGCCTGGCGGGTCCGGTGTGCGGGCGGGCGTGCAGGTCGGCGACCGCGAGCGCCACGGCGCACTCCAGGGGTTCGGCGCTCGAGAGTCCGGTCGCGGCGGTCAGCGTGGAGTGGATGTGCAGGTCGATTCCGCCGCGGCCGTATCCGGCGCGGGCCATGGTGCGCAGGAGGGTATAGGTGCGGGCGGCCCAGGCGGGGTGGGGCTGCGGCGGTCCTGTGAGCGGGAGTTCGCAGCTCTGTGCCGGGTGGGCGAGCGAGCTCAGCCGTACGAGACCGTCGTCTCGCGGCGCGGCGGCGGCTGCCACCGGCCAGCCTGCGGCGGCGACGAGGTGCGGCGAGCCGAGGTGGAATGCGTGCGGGGCGCTCCAGACGGTGGCCGGGGGGCGGTCGTGCGTCGATTCGAGGGCGTACGCGACGAGCCGGAAGAGCGGGTCGGCGGTGTGGCGCCGGGCGAGGTCAAGCACGTACTCACCTGCCTTCCGTGTCGGCGGGTGTTTTGCGGGCGAGCAAGCGGTAGGCATTGCCGCCGTCGGTGGCGCGGGCCACCGCCGAACGCACTCCGTCCAGGGCCGCCGCGGCGGCGTAGCACGGCAGCGACACGGTCTGCACGGCCGCACGGAACGCCCGCCGCGCCGGGGTGGCGCGGCCCGGGCCCCAGGGGGCGTACGGGTTGGGGGCGAGCCGGTTCGCGGTGAGGAGGACGGCGCCGAAGAAGTCGCAGGACTGGTGGGCGGCGCCGTGTTCCTCGGCGAGGACGGTGAATCCGCGCTCTGCCAGCGCGCGGCGGAGGTTGGCGACCGGGATGAGGTGCTGGTGCTGGGGCTGGAACCAGGGCAGCCAGGCGGGGCCCAGGAGGCGGGCGAGGCGCGATTCGGGGTCGGGCAGCTCGATGAGCAGATGTCCGCCGGTGGGCAGTACGGCGGCGGCCGCGTCGAGTTCGGCGAGCGGGTCGCGGGTGTGCTCCAGGTAGTGGTACATGCTCACGGTGTCGTAGCGGTGGGCGAGCCCGGCGGCGAGGTCGGGGAACTGGCCGTGGTGGGCGGTGGTGACCCAGCCACGCGCCTGTGCCTCCCGCACGGCGGCGGCCATGTCCAGGCCGTCGAAGCGGGTGTCGGGCCAGACGTCGCGCGCGCCGTCGCAGAAGTGGCCGTGCCCGGTGCCGACGTCGAGCCAGGCGGTGGGAGTCCCGAAGGGTTTCAGCATTTCGGCGCGGCCGCGGTACGAACGGCTCATCCTGGCGAACACGACGTCGGCGCCGCCGTCACCGAGGCCGTCGTAGAAGTCGCGGTAGTAGAAGTCGAGGCCGTCGAGGGAGAGACGGGGGTTCTGGAAGACGTGCTCGCAGTCGCCGCACTGTTCGAGGGTGAACCGGCCCGGCTTGCCCTGGAACAGGTCGGGGACGCGGGTGCGTACGGAGAGAGAGCCGGAGCCGCACCAGGGGCAGTTGGGGCGACGGTCCTCGAAGAACCGGTCGGTGCCGGCTTTCAGTTCGGCGGTGTAGTACGGCCGGAGCGCCTCCAGTTCGGGCGAAGGACCGGGCCTTGGACGGGCGCTCACGGCGGTACGGAGTGCGGCGCCGAGGGAGTGCAGAGGCCGCGCGGCGGCGGCGCGGGGCAGGTCGGCCGGGCGCAGGGGGCTCCGGGGACCGCCGAGGACGAGGACGGGCTGCAAGCAGTAGAGAGCGGCGGCCGCCGCGCCCCAGCGCCGGTCCGCGACGGCCGCGCGCAGGAGCAGGGCGAGACCGGCCAGTTGGGCGGTGGCCACCAGGCCCGGGGGCAGCCCCTGGGCGCGGAGTTCCGCGGCCCGCAGGGCGAGGTCGGGGGTGGGGGCGGCCAGGCCGGGTGCGATGGCGACGCCGGTCGCGGTGGCGGCGTACTCCTTCAAGCGCTTGAGGAGGGTGTGGAGTTCGTCGGTCATGAGCTCGGTCCCGAGTTCGGGACCGAGCTCTGTCCCGCTGCCGATCCCCGAGCGGCGCCGGACGTCCTCGGCGACCAGCAGGGCGTGTCCGGCGCCGCGGCCCTCGGCCGTGCGGGCGTAGTGGTGGGCGCTGGGGTCCAGGACGCGGAGCAGGCTCAGAGCGCGTTCCGTATCGAGGCGGCCGGGCAGCAGGTCGAGTACCTGCAAGCCGGTTCGTTCCGCGTGGGCGACGGCGGCGCGGAGGGTGGCGTCGTCGAGGTCGACTCCGCGCGCGGTGATCAGGTGCCATTCGTTCCGGGGCGGGCTGCTCGCGTCGGGGGAAAGATCCAGGACCGGTACGGCGGCCAGTCTGCGGCGGGCGCGCACGGTTCCGGCGGTGAGCCCGGCCAGCGCGGCGAGGGCCGCCCATGGGACGCGGGTACGGGGCTGTGTCATGTCAGCTTCTCCAACCGGTCGGCCGCGGTCACGGCACCGCCGGCCGCGGCGAAGGACGCCTGGATGCGGCGGGCGGCGTGGCGGTGAGCGGGGTCGTCGAGTACGGCTTCGAGCGCGTCGCGCAGCTCGCCCGCCCGGGCCCGGCCGAAGCGCACCCGGACACCTGCTCCGGCCGCCTCGACCTGTTGGGCGACGATCGGCTGGTCGTCGCGGATCGGCGCGACTACCAGGGGCAGGCCGTGGGCGAGGGCCTCGCAGACGGTGTTGTGGCCGCTGTGGCAGACGACGGCGTCGAGGTGCGGCAGGAGCTGGAGTTGGGGGACGTACTCCTGGAGCAGGACGTGGTCCGGCACCTCGCCGACGGTGTCCGCGGGTGCGGCCAGGATGACCTGGACGCGGTCGGCCAGTTGTTCCACGGCTCGCAGGACCGTGGCGTAGAACCGACCGCCCGCCTCCCGGTTGAGCGTCCCGAGCGAGACCAGCATCCGGCGTCGTACTGGATCCAGCCGCTGCCACGGGAAGGACGAGCAGTCGGACGGGCGCGGGCCGAGGGCCGGGCCGACGAAGGCGTAGTTCTGGGGGTACGTCTCGTCGGCGCCGACCAGTTCGGGGGTGGAGAACACCAGGACCAGGCGGTCCGAGAAGCGCGCGTCCCAGCCTGCGGGCGCCCCGCAGGCCGCGAGCAGTCCGGCGATCCGGTCCGCCACCCACTCCCCCACCCGGGGGAAGCCGGCGAAGGGCCGGGTGAACTCTGCCGAGGTCGACGCGGACGTCACCCACGGCAGTCCGCGCCGCCGGGCGACCACCGCTCCGGCGAGCGCCTGCTGGTCGACGACGAGCACATCGGGGGCGTACGCGTCGACCGCCCTCTCGACACCGGGCAGCATGGCATGGGCGAGCGGGATGATCGCCTCCTCCCACAGGAAGCGCAGGGCCGCGACTCCACGCAGGTCGCGCCAGTGCTCGTGCAGCGTGCCGTAGCCGCCGGTTTCCGCGCTGTCGCCGGATGGGTACAACTCGGCGCCCGCGGGCAGCAGTTGGTGCAGTACCTCGGCGGGACCTGTCCAGGCGACGTCGTGTCCGCGAGCGGTCAGCTCGGCGGCGACAGCGACCGTGGGGTTGACGTGTCCGGCGAACGGCGGGACGACGAACAGCACCTTCATACCGTCACCGCCTCGGGCTGGCGCCGCGCGGGCCCGGCGAGTCGGTCGAGCACCGCCCGCCGGAGCTCGTCGGTGCCGCCCTTGAGTACGTCGTGGCCCAGGCCCGGCAGGACGCGGACGGTGCAGTGGGGTGCGTGGCGGGCCAATTCGCGTGCGCCGGGGAGCAGTTCGGAGTGCTCGCCGCAGACGGCAAGCACGGGGCAGTGCACCCGGGCGAAGTCCTCGGGGGTGAAGGGCCGGGCCGCCGCGATGTCGTCGATCAGGGTGGTGCGGTTGAGGAGTTCGTCGGCGGTGGTGGTCAGGCGGGCGGCCTTGCGCGCTCCGATCGAGGCGAGTTCCTGCGGCACGTGGCTGCCTTCGAGGTCGAGGGCGGCGACGGAGAGCGTGTCGAGCATGTTCTCGAACCAGGGGCCGCTCAGCGGTGCCTCGATGAGGATGAGCCCGGCGACGAGGCCGGGGTGGGCGAGCGCGGTGTGGAGCGCCAGCATGCCGCCGTAGCTGTTGCCTATGAGGTGTACGGGGCGCTGGGCGAGGCCGAGGGCGGCGAGCATGGCGGTCAGGTCCCGTACGGCGGTGTCGGTGTCGTACCCGGTGGGCGGCCGCTCGCTGCGGCCGTGGCCGCGCAGGTCGTACAGGACGACGTCGTGCCCGGCCCGGGCGGCGGGGACGGCGAGGGTGCAGTAGAAGCTGGAGAGGTTGTCCACGACCAGGCCGTGGAGGAAGACGGCGACGGGTTCGGTGGAACTGCGGTCACGGCCCGGCAGCCGCTGCACGTGGAGGCGTACGGAGTTGGCGAGGATCTCGGCCATGGCGGGCTCAGGCGGCCGAGGCGGACGAGGTCGAGGGGGCCGATGGGGGTGACGAGGCCGACGGGATTGACGTGGTCGGCGAGGCCGACGGAGCCAGCGGCGCTGTGCCGGCGATGTGGAACACGAGGTCGCCGACCGTCATGGCCAGGATCTCCTCCATGTCCTTCTCGGCCAGGAAGGCGATCAGGTCCACCGCCGCCCCGTACCGCTGCTGGAGCAGCTCGGCGAGTGCGACGAACTCGATGCTCTCGAGTGCCAGATCCTCGTTGAACGTCGTCTTCAGAGTGACCTCGTCCGCGAGGAGGAACTCGTCGCCGACGGTCTCGACGAGCATGGCGGTGATCTCGGCTAGTATCCGCTCGGCCGTGGGGTCAGATGCCATGGCTGGCCTCCGTCGGGTCGGTGGTGGCTGGGGTAGTGGTGGGTGCGGATGTGGATACAGTCCGGGCGACGACATGGAGGGTGGGTCCGTCGTCGCCGGGGCCGGGCAGGTCGTGGACCGTGCTGATCCTTACGGCGTGGCTACGGCCCTCGGGGGACGTCACCAGCAGCCCTGCGGGAGCGTCGGTGACGGTCCACTGCCGCAGGCGTCCCCCCAGGCCCGTGCCTTCCGCCTTGGCGGCTGCTTCCTTGGCGCACCAGAGCGCGGTGAGCGCCTGCGCCCGGCCGGTGCCTTCGCGCGCGGCGAGCTCCTCGGCGAGGTGCCGCTCGTCGGCGGTGAGGGCGATACGGCTCAGTGCGGCGGGATCGTCGGTGACGGTCTCGACGTCGATGCCGATGCCGATCCCGATGCCATTGCCGACGGCGTGGGCGGGTTGGGCGTACGCGACTGCCAGCTGGTCCTTGTGGGCGAGGGAGAGCCGTAGCCCTGCGGCGAGCGGGCCTTCGGGCCGTGGGCGGCCCTGGTCGTCGTTGCCCACGGGGACTTCGGCCGGGAAGACGGGGCCCGCGTCGCGCTCCCACAGAAGCCCGCGTATCGCGTCCTTCGCCGCGATCCGGCCGAGCAGCCAGGCCGCGCGGGCCCGCGGTGGACGCTGCTCGTACGCCGCCCGCTCGGCGGCGCCGAGGTAGCGCCGCATCACCAGCTCCTGCGAGGCGGGGTCGGTCCAGCGGCGCCGCGCGAGACACCAGCCGCCGGGCTGCGGCTCGCCGATGCCGCAGATCTCCGGCGTGAACTTCATCGGCCATACCCGCTCGTCGGCGGCGAAGCGCCGGTACGTCCAGCCCTCCAGGCGGGCCAGTACGGTGCCGTCGCCATGGGTGAGTTCCACGTCGCCCAGCACGGATCCCTGCCGCACGGCGCGGATGCGGGCTGTGGCGCGTACCAGCGCACCGTCACGTGGGGCGGGCCCGTAGAGACGGACCCGCTCCAGCGTCGCGGGGAAGACCAGCCGGTCGACCGGAAGCCTCAACTGCATCCAGTGCCCGAGCAGTTGCCCGGCGGCATCGAAGAGCGCGCCGGGCGCGGGCAGGGCGCGCAGCACTCCCCGAATGCCGTCGTCGGCAACGGCGGTCACCTCGTGGACTCCGGCGAAGGCGGGCCCGTGGAACATCCACCGGTCGCGGTAGAGTGCCTCGGCGCTGACCGGCGGCGGCCCTTCGCGGGTCAGCGCCGTGTGATCAGGAGCGCGGCGGGCGGGACGACGGTCGGCCAAAACGACGGTGACGGTCGCGCACCCGACGATCTCCACCCGCACCCGGCCGCTGTCGGAGAGGTCGCGGAAAGCGTTGATCTCGGCATCGACGGGTGGGGCCACGGCGAGCCAGCGCAGGGCCCGCACATCGTCGAAACCGGCCACCGCACGCCCGGGGACCAGCTGACGCGCGGCGTCCGCGGCCAGCTCAAGGAGCGTCGTCATGGGGACGACGGGGAACCGGTCCGAGGGCTCGGGCCAGGCGTCGGGCTGGAGGTAGACGCAGTGGTCACGGACGTACGGCATGGTCTCCAGGGAGAGCCGACGGCGGGTGCGGTGCGCCTGTGGCGCGGTGGGCGGCGGCCGGAGGGCAGGGGCCGCGCGCCAGGCTTCCGCGACGCTGCGTGCCGCGGCCCCCGTCTCCTCCAGTACGGCGTCCAGGGCGGAGACTAGGGCGGGGCTTGAGGCGTCGGGTGGCCGGGACGGGACGCCCACGGACAACGCGGGCGCGTTGCCGCCGAGGCTCACCAGCGCGGAGCCGAGGTCGAGCCGTACGAGGCCCGGTCCAGGTGCCGCAGGCGAGGCGGGCGCCGTTGGCCCTGCCATCATCCCGGGGTTGCGGTCCGTCAGGCGTTCCCAGCGGGGGTCGAGGCCTTCCGTCCACAGCGCTGCGGCAAGCCGGCGCAGTTGGTTCAGCCCGTCGCCGCCCCGGGCCGCGCCCGCGGAGACGGCGAGGTGGTCCCGGCCGTGCAGGGTGTCCGCCACGAATCCGGGGAGGCTGCCCGGGCCCATCTGTACGAAGGCCCGTACACCCTCGGCGTACAACCGGCTTGTCAGCTCCGTGAAGCGCACCGGTTCCAGCAGGTGACGCAGCACCACGTCGCGGACTTCGTGCTCGCCCCCCGGGTAGACAGCGCACGTGGTCGCCGACCACACAGGTACGGTCGGCGGCCGCAGCGGCAGTCTGGCGAAGGCGGCGCGCACCTGATCGAGGTACGGCGCCCACATCGGCGTATGGAAGCCCGACCGGAATGGCAGCTCCTGCGTGAGTACGCCCTGGGCAGCCAGCCGGGTCAGCGCGTCGGCAACGGGACGGGGCTCGCCGCACAGCACCGACTGGTGGGGGCAGTTGTCGTGGCTGACGGCAACACGGTCGAGCCCACGCAGCGCGTCGGCCGCTTGCCGCGCGCCGCAGCCGAGGGCCGCGTACACGAGATCGGGGACGTCCAGATCGCCGGGGCGCAGCGAATCGAGAAAGGTGTCGACCGCCTGCTGCGGGTACATCCCGGCCACCACCATGGCGGTCCACTCGCCGAGGCTGTGCCCGGCCAGCAGGTCGGCCTGGATGCCGAGTTCGGGGAGAACGCGGGCGAAGAACCGGCCGACGGCGATGGCGTCGAGCGCCCGCTCGACCAGTGCGCCGCCGCCGGTCAGGGCGGGCCGGGGCAGCCCGAAGTGGTCGGCAACGCCGTCGGTAAAGGGAGCGAACTCCGGCTCAAGACCGGGAAAGAGGAATGCGAGCCGGCCGTCGCCCGCGAGCAGCGGGCTCGGCGTGAACCACACACCGCCGCGCCCGCGCCACGGCTTCCCCCGAGCGGCAACCGCCGCTGCGAGGGCCCGCCGCTTGCGCCCGTGGGGCCCGACGAGAGCAAGGCGACAAGGACCACCGGAGCCGAGCGGCTCGGAAGCCGGCCAACCATCGGGTAACGCTTCGAGCAGGCCCAGCAGTTCGCGAGGCGTAGCGGCCGCGACACGAAGCACAAACTCGTCCGCTACGGGGTCCGTGGCTACCGGCGAGCGGACCGCCGACCCGGACCCCGAAGCTTCCGGAACCGAGCTCGGGGGCCGCTGATCGGGCGGTGGTGGGGGGCTCTCGTCTCGGGGGTGGATCCTGGACTCCGACCAGTCCGGGGGGCCCGGGTCGGCGGCCGGGTGGGGTGCCTCCGTGCCGGGTGGCACAGCGGGCTTGGGCGCGGTATCCGGATCCGCCGCCGTGCCCGGACCGGGGCGCAGCAACTCTCCTGTCGCGGCCGTACCCTTCACCGGCAGTGCCGTCTCCGTGGCAGGTTCCCGCACCGCGTGGCCGGTCGCGTCGGCCGGGCCCGCCTCCCGTACCAGCGGCACGGCCCCTCTTCCCGGTGACTCCTCCAGCACCACGTGTGCGTTGATGCCGCCGAAGCCGAACGCGTTCACCCCCGCCCGTCGCGGTGCGCGCCCGCGCTCCCACGGCTCCGCCGCCGTCACCGGGCGCATGCGCGTCCGCGCGAAGCCCTCGTGCGGTTCGTCGAGGTGGAGGGTCGGGGGCAGCGTCCCGTCGTACACCGCGAGTACGGCCTTGATCAGCCCGGCCATCCCCGAGGCCTGCATGGTGTGGCCGAGCATCGACTTCACCGAGCCCATCACGACCGGCTCGGCGCCCGCCACGCGGGGGCCGAACACCCGGGCCACGGTGGCGAGTTCCGCCTCGTCGCCGACCGGTGTCCCGGTACCGTGCGCCTCCAGCAGGCCGAGCGCGTCGGGCGCGGCCGGGTCGAGACCGGCCTGCGCCCACGCCTGCCGCAGGGCGCGTACCTGGCCGCCCACCAGGGGGCTCATCAGGCTCGCCGCCCGGCCGTCACCGGCCACGCCGACCCCTCGTACGACGGCATAGATACGGTCGCCGTCGCGTTCGGCGTCCGCCAGGCGCTTGAGGAGGACGACGCCGGTGCCCTCGGAGAGCAGCGTGCCGTCGGCGCGGCGGTCGAAGGGGCGGATCGTCTGGGTCGGGCTCAGCGCCCGCAGCTGCGTGAAGACGCTCCACAGCGTGGCGATATGGCAGTGGTGCACGGCCCCCGCAACCACCAGGTCGCACCTGCCGCCTGCCAGGAGGCCGGCCGCCTGCTCGACGGCGAGGAGCGACGAGGCGCAGGCGCCGTCGAGGGTGTAGGCGGGGCCCCGGAAGTCCAGACGGTTGGCGGTCCGGGCGGCCGTGAAGCTGGGTACGAGGCCGATGGACGCGTCCGGCCGCTCCGGGCCGAGACCCGCCTGGAACGCCTCGCGGACCGCCGTGATCCGGTCCTCGCCCAGCTCGGGAGCGAGTTCGCGCAGAGTCGCGGCGATCTGGTGGGCCGTACGTACGCGCTGGTCGAGGCGGGCTGTGGCAACGCCCATGAAACCGCCGCGGCCGAGGATCACGCCGATCCGTGAGCGGTCGGCGGGCAGCCGCTCATCGCCCCCCGCATCGGCCACCGCCTCGGCGATGACGCGCAGCGCGAGCAGCTGATCGGGCTCCGCCCCGGCCACGGCCGCGGGCATGATGCCGAACCGGGTCGGGTCGAAGGCGGCGAGGTCGTCGATGAAGCCGCCGCGCCGACAGTAGAAGCGGTCGCTGCGAGGCGGGCCTTCGGCACCGATCGGGTCGTAATACACCTCGGGATCCCAGCGGCCGGGCGGTACTTCGCTGATGGCGTCCAGGCCCGCGAAGAGATTCCTCCGGTACGCGGCCAGGTCGGCGGCGCCAGGGAAGACGGCGCCCATGCCGATGACGGCCGCGTCGGCCGGGCGGGGTCCGCGTCGGAGGTCAGCCATGGCGGGCCTCCCCCGGCTGCTCCGCCATGAGGACGACCTGGCCCTCGGTGCCGTGCGCGAGCTCGGCAAGGAACGCGGCGGTGCCCGCGGCCGGATCGAGGAGCGGGATGCCGCGGCTCGCGTACATCCGCTCCAGTTCCGGGGTCACCATGCCGCCGGCCTCAGCAGCCCACGGCCCCCAGTCGATGGCGAGGACCCGGCCCGGGAAGCGGCGTGACCAGGCCGGGGTGGCGGCCAGGGTGTCCAGGGCGTCGTTCGCCGCCGCGTAGTCGGCCTGGCCATGGTTGCCGAAGACCCCGGCAACGCTGCCGAAGAAGACCAGGAAGCCGGGGGCAGGCCCGTCGCCGTGGTCAGCGGCCGCGTCGACGAGGTGACGGGCACCGTCCACCTTGGTGGCGAAGACCCGCGCGAAGGACGCCGGATCCTTGTCGCACAGCAGGCTGTCCTGGATGGTTCCGGCACCGTGCACGATCCCGTCGAGGCGGCCGTGACGTGCGCGTACGTCCTGGATGACGGTCCGTACGGCGTCGGCGTCGGTGACGTCCGCCGCGTGGTACCGCACGGAGGCGGCGACACCGCCGAGCGCGGCGAGAGTGGTGCGTATCTCGCGAGCGGCAAGGACGCGGGACGCGGCCGCTTCGACCTCGGCGGGGGCGCGCAGGCCTTGCCGGACAAGGGCCGCGCGCAGGGTGACCCGGTCATGGGCGTGAGCGATCGCCGGATCCTCGGCGTCGTCGGGGGGTGGCGTACGCCCGATGAGCTCGATGTGGCATCCGGTGGCGTCGGCGAGGGCGACGGCCGTACGAGCGGTGATGCCGCGCGCTCCGCCGGTGAGCAGCACCACCGCGTCGCGGCCGAGCAGGAGCGGTGGCGGCGATTCGGTGTCGGGAAGGGGGGCGGTGACGGTGCGCAGGCTGTTACGGGTGCCGTTGGTGTAGCCGACGGCCACCGGCTCCTCGGGGGAGCACAGTTCGGTGATCAGGTGGGCGGCGATCCGCTCGGGACGGTCTTTGGGGTCGACGTCCACGGCGCGGACTTCCACGCCGGGGTATTCGATCGCTGCCGTACGGGCGAATCCGTACAGCCCCGCACCAGGAACCGGGTCGGCGGAGTGCGGTGACGAAGCGGTACGACCGAACGCCCCGCCGCAGCCGGTGACGAGCAGCAGCCGGCGCGTGCCCGCCACCAGCATCTCGCGCAACGCCCCGAACGCCTCCGGAAGCACGGGTGCCTCGGCCGCACGAAGCGCACCCAGGTCCACCACGCCGTCGGCTCCGGCGGCGTCCGCCAGTCGTTCCCGGCGCACGGTACGCACCTCGGCGCCGTATGACTCCAACGCGGCGGCCAGGGCAACGCCGACACCGAGGCCGTCGTCGACCACGGCAAACCGCCGGCCGGGCAGTACGTCGGCGGATTCACGGCTCACGGGCGGCCCTACGGGGGCGACTTCGACGAGCAGCCGGGCGGTCGGGGAGGCGGACCGCACGACGCCACCGCGAGCGAACGCGACCTCGGGGGCAACTGGGTCCGACGCCATGGACGTAGGCGAGTCGCTTCCACACAAGGGCTGAGTCACGGCCGGGGCCGGGGGCGTGGCTCTGGATGTCAGCCAGTCGACCATGCCGCCGATGGTCTTCAGCCGGGCGAGTTCCTCGACGGCCGATTCCGCCGGACCGTCCGGCCCTCGCGGCAACCCGATCCGGTCGGCGAGCGCACCGATGATCTCCACCCGCTTGATGGAGTCCACCGAAAGGTCGGCTTCCAGGTCGAGGGACGGGTCGAGCATCTCCCTCGGGTACCCGGTACGAATGTGGATGATCTCCAGGATCGTTTCCGTGAGTTGATCGGGCGTCAGTTGATCTGGCGTCAGGGGCTGCGGAGCCCCTGATTCCTCGGCTGCTGGGCGCGGAGCCGGCACCTCGGGGGTGTACTGCTCCCGGACGGGCGGGATCGTTGCCGAGGGTGGAGCTGTCTCCGCCCCCAGGTAGCCCAGCAGTACGTCGCGTTGCGCGGCCACCAGTTCCCGCGTACCGCGCAGATATTCCAGTACGGCATCCTCCCGCCGGTCCACAGCTGCCACCGGACCCGCCGCCACCCGCCGGGCCGGGAGCAGTCCGCCCGCCACCGGCTCGCCGTCCGCGGTCCGTACGAGATGGCCGTCCACCAGCCATCCGGCACGTCTGGGCGCTTCGGCGGGCAGTGCCGCGGTGCGGCCCTTGTACAGGGGTTCCGGGTCGAACGGGACGCCCGCCGCGGCAAGTTCGGCGAGTGCGGTGACCAGGCGGGTCAGGCCGTGTTCGCCTGGCACATCGAGCGGGACGGCGGTGTGCGGCCGGTCGCCCAGGGTGCGGCCTACGAGACCGGTGAGCACCCGGCCGGGTCCGGCTTCGATGAACGTCCGCACTCCGGAGGCGTACATCGCTTCGATCTGCTCGGCGAAGCGCACGGGTTCGGCGAGCTGGCGGGCCAGCATGTCTCGTACAGCCACCGGGTCGGCGGGGTAGCGGCCCGCTGTGGTGTTGGACCACACCGGGATTCCCGGCCCCACCACGACCTCACCGGCCAACTCGCCGGCCAGGGCCTCGGACGCACCGGCGACGACCTCACTGTGGAAGGCGCAGGCCACCGGTATGCGTTCGGCGGCGATGCCCGCGTCGCGCAGTGCGGCGATCGCGGCGTCGACCGCCGGGGTCGGGCCCGAAATGACGGTCTGCTCCGGTGCGTTGTGGTTGGCGACGACGCATCCGGCCGGCAGCCCGGGTAGCTCGTGCGGGGCCGCGGACACGGCGGCCATCGCCCCGGGGTCGTCCGCGGCGGCGGCGAGAATCGCATCGGCACGGCGGTCGCTGAGCCGCAGGAGGGTCGCGGTGTCATAGGCACCGGCTGCCCACAGAGCGACCAGCTCGCCGTAGGAGTGGCCGGCCGTGCAGTCGGGGCGTACGCCGAGCGAGGTGAGGAGCAGGTGCGTGGCGGCGCCGACGAGGCCGAGTGCGGGCTGGGCGGTCCGCGTGTCGGTGACGGCCGCGCGCTGAGCCGCTCGTTGTTCGGCGGTGAAGGCGGCGGGCGGGAACATCGCGGCGACGCGGCGCGGATCCGCGCCGTCGAGCAGGGTCCGCAGGCGCGGGAAGGCGACGAAGAGGTCGCTCAGCATGCCCGGCCGCTGGCTGCCCTGCCCGGGGAAGAGGAAGGCGACCCGCCCGGGCGGCGTGGTCTCGTCCCGTACATGGACCCCGTCGGCGGCGACGAAGTCCCGGGCCGGGCTCAGCTTCGCGGCCAGGTCGTCGAGGCCGGTGGCGACGAGCGCTACCTGGACCGCGCCGTCATCGGCGGAGGAGGCGGAGGCAGATGCGGAGGCGGAGGCAAAAGCGGATGCGGAGGCTTCGGCAGCGAGGTCGCGCAGCGGCCACGGGCTCCCTGCCGCGTCGTTCTGTTCCAGCCTGGCGGCGAGGCGGTCCATGGCGCGGCGCGCAGCCGCGCGGTCGGCGCCCCGGAAGCAGAACAGCTCGGCGGGCCAGCGGTCCAGCCCGTGCGCCGGCTCGCCCGCGTCACCATAACTCGCCAGCACCGCATGGTAATTCGTGCCGCCGAAGCCGAACGCGCTGACTGCGGCGAGCCGCCGGCCCCCGGGCACGGACCACGGCCTGGCCTCGGTGTCGAAGAAGAACGGGCTGGAGTCCGGCTGCCAGTCGGGGTTGGGGCTGCTCAGGTGCAGGGTCGGCGGTCGTACGCCGCTGTACACGGCCCGTACCGCCTTGATGAGCCCTGCCAGGCCCGCCGCGCATTTCGTGTGACCGAGCTGCGACTTGACCGATCCGAGCGAGCAGGACGCGACGCTCCCGCCTACGCCCACGCCCCCGCCCCCGCCCCCGAACGCCTCGGTGAGGACGGCCAGTTCTGTGCTGTCACCGACGATGGTGCCCGTGCCGTGCGCCTCCACAAGGCCGATCTCACCGGGGGTGATCCCGGCCCGCCGGTAAGCACGTTCCAGAGCGCGTCGCTGCCCTTCGGGCCGCGGGGCCGTGAGCCCGAGGGAGCGTCCGTCGCTGGAGGCGCCCACGGACTTGACGACGGCGTAGATGCGGTCGCCGTCGCGTTCGGCGTCGGCCAGGCGCTTGAGTACGAGGCAGGCGACGCCCTCGCCGAGTGCGATGCCGTCGGCGGAGGCGTCGAAGGGGCGGCACTTCCCCGTGGGCGAAAGGGCGCGTACGGAGGCGAACATCAGGTAGTCGTTGATGCCGTTGTGCACATCGGCTCCGCCGCACAACGCCATGTCGCTGTCCCGGTCGCGCAGTTGCTTGCAGGCCAGGTCGAGGGCGGCGAGCGAGGATGCGCAGGCGGCGTCGATCGTGCAGTTGGCACCGCCGAGGTCGAGGCGGTTGGCGACGCGCCCGGCGATGACGTTCGCGAGGACGCCGGGGAAGGAGTCCTCGGTCAGCCGGGGCAATTGGGCATCAAGTTCGGGCGGCAGCTCGCCGAGGTAGCCGGGGTGGAGGGCCCGGAAGCCGTACGCTCCGGCGAGGTCGGTGCCCGCCTCGGCGCCGAAGACGACGGAGGTGCGGGAGCGGTCGAAGTGCCGCTCTCCCGCGTAACCGGCATCGGCCAGGGCGCGGGCGGCGATGTCGAGGGCGAGCAGCTGCACGGGCTCGATGCTGCCGAGCGAGGCCGGGGCGATGCCGTGCGCGAGCGCGTCGAACGGGGCGGGCGCCAGGAAACCGCCCCACCGGGACGGGGTACGTTCCCCCGCCCGCGCCGGGTCGGGGTCGTGGTAGGCGGCGGCGTCCCAGCGGTCGGCGGGCACTTCGGTGACCGAGTCGGTCCCGGCGACGATGTTCGCCCAGTACCCGGCGAGGTCGTCCGCGCCGGGGTAGCGGCAGGCCATGCCGACGACGGCGATGTCGAGCGGGGCTTCCCGGTCCGCGGCGGGTTCAGGCTCCCGAATCCGCTCCGCACGCTCGGCGAGCAGGTCCGTCGCACCCTGGGTCACCTGGGCGTGCAGGGCGGCGACCGTGGTGGTGGCGGTGCGTGCGGTGGCGATCTGGCCGAGCATGTAGAGGCCCTCGCCGTGCTGCTCCTCCTCGTCGACCGGGACGGGTCCCGTCACCGTGTGGCGCAAGCCCTTGCTCGCGATACGCAGCCGCCCGAGGTTGAGCCTCTCCAGCTCCTCCCAGACTTCGTTCGGGCTCGCGCCGTCCTGCCTGAGCCGCTCGGCGGTGGTGGTGAAGGCAGCGGTGTACGGCGTGGTGGCGCAGCGGGTCGCGTGGCCGGGGGCGGTGCGCAGCAGCGTGGTGGTGTCGCAGTCAAGAGCGGTGCTCTGGAAGCCGGGGAGTACGGCTCCGGCGGCGACCGCCTCCTCGGTGAACAGGTAGGCGGTGCCCATGAGTACGCCGGTCCGGGCGCCGCGCTCGGCCAGCGGCCCGGCGGCGACAGCGGCCATCGCCGCGGAGCGCTCGTCGTGGATGCCGCCTGCGAGGAGCACGTCGAGTTCGGCGGCGTAGGGGCAGGAGAGCAGTCGCTCGATCTGCTCCTCCCAGAGCGGGAAGGCCGCGCGCGGGCCGATGTGGCCGCCGCATTCGAGCCCTTCGAAGACGAAGCGCCGCGCTCCCTCGGCGAGGAACTGATCCAGCAGTCCCGGCGAGGGTACGTGCAGATAGGTCCTGGTCCCGGCGGCTTCGAGCGGGGCCGCCTGGGCGGGGCGGCCGCCCGCGATGATCGCGTACGGCGGGCGCGCTTCGGCGACGGCGGCGAGCTGCTCGCGGCGCAGCTCGTCCGGGGCGAAGCCGAGCAGGCCGACTCCCCAGGGCCGGCCGGCGAGGCGTTCGGCGATTTCGGTAAGCAGTCTGCCTACCTCTGGGCCGTCCATCACGGCCAGGGCGAGGAAGGGAAGCCCGCCCGCGTCGGCGACGGCGGCGGCGAAGGCGGGCCGGTCGCTGACCCGGGTCATGGGTCCTTGGACGACCGGCAGATGCTCCTCGCCCGGGCGCGGCAAGAGGGGGCGGACCCGTACGGCGGCCTCGATGTGCCCGGTGATGGCCGCGCGTACGGCCTGCACGACGGAGCCGGTCGTGCGGTGACGCGCCGCGAGCCGGGCGGCCGTGGCACCGTCCTGGCCGATGGGCAGAGGCTGTGCACTCAGGCCGCGCGCGCCCAGCAGCCGGGTGATGTCGCCTTCGGGCAACGCCAGATCGGGGCGGGTGTAGACGCGGTGGTCCGAGACGACCGTGGTTTCGCTGCCGTCCATGGCACGGATCGCGGCCGTGACCGCGGCCGGCAGTTCGGCCACTCCCTCGGTGGTGAGCGCGAGCTGCGCGTCGAGTACGACACCGGCGGCGCCGCCCGCAACGGCGGCGGCGGCCGTATGGGGTCCGATGCCTCCCGACGCGAAGACCGGGACGTCCAGTTCCCGGTCGGCCAGGAGGCGTTGCAGCAGTACGAAGGTGGTCAGTTCACCGACCCGACCGCCTGCCTCGTGCCCCCTGGCCACGAGCCCGGCCGCTCCGGCGGCGACGGCGGCCACCGCCTCGCCGGGGCTGACGACCTCTGCCCACAGCCGGCGCCTGCCGTCGGCGGCCCACTCGCCGGTCCCGGTCCGCCACCACTCTTCGGCGAGCAGGACGGTGTCCACTGCGGCGGGCAGTTCGTCCGGGGTGAGCGGGCATCCGGCCGGTACCCGGACTCCGTAAGGTCTGCGTCCGCGAAGTGCGGCCAGCGCGGTGCGCGCCCGGTCGCGGTCCCTGCCGAGGTCGAGAAGGCCGAGGGCGCCGGCTCGCTGCGCGGCGGCGACCATGCCGGGATTGGGTTCCTCGAACGGGCTGACCACGACGACGAGGTCCCGACGGAAGGTCCGGGCGGGATGAGAGATCACGGGCTCTCCTTTTACTTCCGGGCAGTCACTTCCAGGCAGTTGCTTCCGGGCAGGACCGGGCGAGGGAGCGGTGGCAGACGCAGGGGTGTACGGGCGTAGGACGTAGAGGCGTACGGACGCCGCGCATGGGGTAACCGGCGGTAACATCGCCGTGTCGCGTTGCATCGTGCGGCGAGCGGCCCGCAGTGTCAACGCCCATCAACGACCCATGCCGCCGCGGTATGGAGTGCTGCCGACCGGACGTCAATCGCCTTGACCGGGCGGGCATTTGTTCGCCTGTGCGCCTCTTACACCCTCACGGCCCTGGGGTTAACGTCCGCACATGACCCCCACACTGCAGCAGCTGCGCTACCTCGTAGCCGTCGCGGACTGCCGCTCCATCACCGCCGCGGCGTGCTCCGTCTACATCGCCCAGCCCGCGCTCTCCCGCTCCATCCAGTCCCTGGAACGTGATCTGGGCGTGGAGCTCCTGGACCGCAGGGGCAGGGGCGCGACTCTCACCCCCGAAGGCACACGCGCGGTACGCCTGGCCCGCACCGTCCTGGACGCCGTGGAGGCGATCGAGGACATCGGTCCGGCGCACGGCAGCAGTTCGCCGGCCACGCTGATCGTGGCCGCGACCCCGACCCTCTCCCTCGACCTCGCCGCCGACCTCGTGCCCTCCTTCACCGAACGTCACCCCGGCATCGACGTGCGGCTGCTCCAGCACGACAGCCGTGAGGCACTCGTACGGGCCCTGACCGACGGTGCTGCGGAGCTGGGCCTTGTCGATCTGCCCGTCGACAAGGATCTGTCCACACACCACCTCCAGGACCGCGAGGTCGTACTGATCTCCCCGCCCGGCTCCGGACTCCCCGACCCGATGCCGTTCCGGATGCTTGGCGGCCTGCGGATGGTGCTGCCGACCCCCGGCACCGGCCGGCGCACGGAGCTTGAGGCGATGTTCGGCCGCGTCGGGGTGCGTCCGGTGGCTGTGGTGGAGGCGGACGAGCGGCTGGCCTGGGTGACCAGCGTGACGGACGGGCGCGGCTCGCTGATCTGGTACCGGGACATGGTGTTACGGGCCTTCGGCCATCGCGTGGAGGTCCGCTCCTTCACCCCGCCGCTGCTGCGCGCCGTCGGCATCGTCCACCCGCGCGGCCCGCTCAGCCGCTCCGCCCGCGCCTTCCTCTCCCACACCAAGCACAACGCACCCGTGCGGGAACCGGCGAGGTGAGGAGTCGAGGCGAGGAGGTGGGCCACCATGCCCGCCGGGCATCGGCCCATGCCCAACAGGTGTGCGAAGCGCGCTTGGACCCTTCACCGCCCGCCGTCACATTGTGCTCATGCCCCGACACCTGATTCGTACGGCCATGGGCGCGGTGCTCATCACCACCGCCGCCCTCTTCGCGGCCCCGCCGACCCCGGCCGCTGCCGCGCCGTCCGCCGCGCCGGAGCGCGCGTGCTCCCTGCCCCCGGGCCTCGCCGAGCTCAGCGGCCTGGCCATGAGCGCCAGACACCCGGGCGTCTTCTACGCCGTCAATGACAGCGGCAACACCACTCAGGTCTTCGCCGTCGACTGCAGTGGCGCCACCGGCGTCCTGAAGGCGACGTACAGCCTCAGCGGCGCGACCAACACCGACTGGGAGGGGCTGGCCGTCGGAAAGGACGCGCAGGGCCGCCCCGTGATCCAGGTCGGCGACATCGGCGACAATTTCAGCGGCCGCGCCGAGCTCACCGTCTACAGCTTCCCCGAGCCCGACCAGCTCGCGAATGCCACGGTGACGCCCACCGCCTTGCGCTTCGCCTACTCCGACGGCAGACACGACGCCGAGTCGCTCCTCGCCGATCCGACGACCGGTCAGCTGTACGTCGCCAGCAAGCTGATCGGAGCCGCCGGTCAGCTCTACAAGGCCCCGCTGCCACCCCAGCCCGGCCAGGTGAACACGCTCGCCCCGGTCCGTCCGGGGCCGGTCTTCACCACGGACGGCGCCTTCTC
The DNA here is from genome assembly GCF_040686095.1 of Streptomyces sp. NPDC086554. Taxonomy (NCBI): domain Bacteria; kingdom Bacillati; phylum Actinomycetota; class Actinomycetes; order Kitasatosporales; family Streptomycetaceae; genus Streptomyces; species Streptomyces sp. NPDC086554. The sequence continues at coordinate 57,237 of NZ_JBFBJK010000026.1, read as the reverse complement.
CCCCACCGGCAAGTCCTACGCACTGCGCAGCGGCGGCCCACTGGGTGCCAACACGGCGTACATCTACGACGCCACCGGCACGAAGCTCGCCGAGGTAGCGCTGCCCTCGCAGCCGCAGGGCGAGACCCTCACGTACGCCAACTGCTCGACGCTGCTGGTCGGTTCGGAGAACGACACCCAACTGTGGCGCGTCCCGCTGCCGCCGGAAGCCGCACCGGGCTGCGGCGGCACCACTCCCCCGCCGGGCGGGGACCTGAAGGTGCCCAACCCCGGTACGCAGACCTGCAAGTTCAACCAGAGCTGCACGATCCAGATCACCGCCACCGGCGGCAAACCACCCGTCAGCTATAGCGCTTCCGGGCTGCCCTTCGGCCTGAGCATCGACACCGCCACCGGCCGGATCACCGGCAAGCCCTGGCAGACCGGCACACTCCAGATAACCGCCAGGGCAACGGACTCCACAACAGCCTCCGCCACCACCGCGTTCCCCCTCACCATCAACTGGTTCTAGCGCCGCCGAGCCGGTCCGCCTCCCGGCCGCCGCCGCGAGAACGGCGTCGAGCAGGCCGAGCAGGGCCAGGACGGTGCGGGGCTTCGGCCTGGGCCTGGACTACGCACTCCTGTTTGGCCTGAGATGACCGCCAGACCCCGCGGAGAGCGGGCCAACGGCCCTACACAAGCAGCGCAGGATAGCCGTTGATCGTCGGGTTCACCCTTGGCGGACGTCGACCCGGGACGGCCCCTCCGGCGCCCGGGCAGGCGCGGCCACGGATCACTTCGAAGCACGGGGGACCCTCAGCATGACGGGCGGAGGGGCGCGAAGCCCAAGCAACGTCCATAACCGCAAGTAACGTACCCATCCGCGCAGGTTCAGGGGCACCGGCGGCGGTTCGGGGCGGGCAAGCGGACGCCTGTACAGCCGTGGACTTCGCCGAAGCGGGTGCCCTCCATCCAGTCCTTGCGTGCCACTTCGATTTCCTGCTGGGAACGGCCCACGAAGTTCCCTTGAACAGCAGGACACGGCTCACGATCTCGGCTTCGTGAGCAGGTTCGGGGCTGCCAGTGCGTTCGGCGATGAGGCCGGCGAGACAGCGGCCGGTGTAGCAAGCGCCCACGTCGAAGCCGCCTCAAGTCGGTTGCCTGGAGGATCTGTTCCACTCCAGGCCCCGCTGATCCCTGCCCGGGCGACGCACACAAGCTGGACAACACCGCGTCGTGCCGCTGTCCGATGCCTGGAATCCCTGCGCTTCGTCGCGGCTGGCAGACCAGCGGGACGCTATGCGAACGAACTCGGTGATCCGCGACCCCTGCAGGCGGTGTACCCCTCGTTCTCCGGTGACCGGTTCACCTACGTCGCAGACCGTGCAGCGAAGAAGATGCGCTGGCCGGTACGGATCCTCCCGGTGCACCGACTCCTGGCCGACGGAGTCGAGTTGAGGCTGGTGGCGGTGCCTTTCGAGGGCACGGGAAAGCAGGGGGGCTGATGCGGTGAACGCGACAGGGGCGGCGTCCGTTTCGGACGCCGCCCCTTACGTGACTGACCGCGGGTTACTTGACGTTGACGCCGGTCCAGGCAGCGGCCACGCGCTTGTACTCGGTGGAATTTGCGCCGTACAGGTCCTTCGCGGCGCGCAGCGTGCCCTTGCGGGCCGCCTTGTAGTCGGTGGTCGACGTGAAGTACGTCGTCAAGGCCTTGAACCAGATCTTCTCGGCCTTGCCGCGCCCGATGCCCAGCACCTTGGAGCCGTCGGCGGTCGGCGAGTCGTACTGGACGCCGTTGATCCGCTTCTTGCCGCTGCCCTCGGACAGCAGGTAGAAGAAGTGGTTGGCGATGCCCGAGGAGTAGTGGACGTCGACGTTGCCGGCGTTCGCGTTCCACTTGTCCAGGGAGCCGCCGTCCTTGCTCGGCTTGTCCATGTAACGCAGCGGGGTGCCGTCGCCGTTGATGTCGATCTTCTCGCCGATGAGGTAGTCGCCGACGTCCTTGGGGTTCTTGGCCTTGAACTCCACGGCAGTGGCGAAGATGTCGGAGGTGGCCTCGTTCAGACCGCCGGACTCGCCGCTGTACTCCATGTTGCCGGTCGCCGAGGTGACACCGTGCGTCATCTCGTGGGCCGCGACATCGATCGAGGTGAGGGGCTTCTTGTTGCCCTCGCCGTCGCCGTACGTCATGCAGAAGCAGCTGTCGTCCCAGAAGGCGTTGACGTAGTTGTTGCTGAAGTGGACCCGCGAGCTCGCGCCCTTGCCGTCACCGTTGATGCCGCTGCGGCCGTGCACCGACTTGTAGTAGTCCCAGGTGAGCTGGGCGCCGTAGGCGGCGTCGACGGCGGCGGTCTGCGCGCTCGAAGGCTTGCCGTTGCCCCAGACGTCGTTGGCGTCCTTGAAGAGCTTGCCGGCGCCGCTCTCCGCGTGCTTCAGGTCGAAGGTGCGGTGGCCGCCGCGGGCCTTGTCGGTCAGCTCATAGCCGCTCGTGCCCTTCTTGGAGCCGACCGTGACCTTGCCGCTGTACTGGCTGTTGCCGGTGCCGTTCTCGATGGCCTGGTACTGGTACAGCTTCTTCCCGCTCGCGGCGTCCGTGATGATGTGGAGCCTGCTGGGCGTGCCGTCCTTCTGCGTGCCGGTGACGACCGTTTCGTACGCGAGGACGGGCTTGCCGGTGGCGGCCCAGATCACCTTGCGCGGGGACTGCGCGTCGGCCTTGGCGGTCTTCGCCTTGGCGGCGGTGGACTCGGCGGACTTGGCGACGGAGCCCTCGGTGAGCTTCGCGTCGGTGGAAGCGACCTTCACGGAGGCCTCGGTGGCCTTGGTGACGCTCTTCACCTCGCCGCTCTCGGCGGTGTGCACCACGAGGTCGCCGCCGAGGACGGGCAGGCCGTCGTAGGTGCGCTCATAGCGGGTGTGGGTGGTGCCGTCGGCGTCCCTGACGACGTCGCGGACGACGAGCTTCTCCTTGGCGCCGAGGCCGATCCGCTCGGCGGTCGCCGATCTCTCGACGCTCGCGTCCTGGAGGAGGTCCGCGCGGGCCGACACCGAGAGGGTGATGGGTGAGCCGGACGGCTCGGTGTCCTTGTCCGGCTGGGCGGAGGCGCCGGTGGTCAGTCCGGCGGTGAGCAGCGCTCCGGCGGCGACGGCGGTGGCGATCGCGAGCGTCGAACGCTTACGGGATATATCAGAGGTCACGCGGGCTCCATCTGTGGGGGCCCGGGAGGCATGGAGGGCCGCCCGGAGCAGAAAAAGACGCGATGCGGGCGTGCAGCGTGTTGCTGTACGTGCAGCGTGTTGCGGGGAAGGGTGTCATTTCAACCAGGTACATGTCAGCATTTTGGCTGGATGTTGGCCGGATATGGTCCGTTGAGCGATGGTCGACATACGCAATGCGAACAGATCGTGAACGCGGTCGGCATCGGCAACGCGCATGCCACGCCGAAGAGTTGATTACCCGCGGCGGCGATGTACCTCGGTGAAGGCGGAGCCTCTGTGCAGGGTGAGGCTTACGGGTAGGTCACGTCTCGACTGTTGATGTAGCCCGTGTCCTGCGCGGTCCTGTCCTGCACCTTCAGCTTCCAGGTGCCATTGGCGGCTTCGGACGAGGTGTTGACCGTGTAGGTCTCCTTGACGTTGTCCGCGGAGTCCGAACTGCCGGTCGGCTTCAGCGGTTAGACCGTGCCGTCGGGGGCCCCAGGTCGACCTGGAGGTCACCGCGCCAGGTGTGCACGATGTCGACGCCGGCCTTGAGGACGCTCGGCGCGTTGCCGGTGCGGCCCGTGTCGTTGACCGCCGAGGCGACCGCGGCGCTGGCGTCCAGAATGGCGAGGTCCGCGGCAACCTCGAAGGTCTTGCCGCCGGGCTCCTCCCCGCCGGGGCGGGCACCGACGTTCACGGCGGCCCAGGCGTGCGAGACCGCCTTGCCTTCGGTGCTGGGCGTTCCGTACAGCTCACCGGCCAACGCGAGCGTCCCGGTGCGGGCCGCCGCGTAGTGGTCGTGGTGGTGAACTTCGTGGTGAACGCCTTGAATTAGATCAGCAACGCCTTGTCCCTACCGATGCCGGTGCTTTCAAGGGAGGCTCCTTGCGGAGAGCCCGCTTGTCATGCACCAGGGCAGTCACGCTTCCGGTCTGGGCCGTACAGGATCTCCTCAACCTCCTCCAGCCTCGTGACGAAGCGACAGCGGCCCCGGAGCTGTGGTGAGTGAGCCAGCGGACATGTGCGCCGACCCGTTGCCGCCAGACCATTTCCTGGTCGCGACCGCCGCCGCAACACAGATCATTCTGAGGATCGTCGGAGCTGGATGCTCGTACAACGTGTCAACAGCCCTCTATCAATAAGGTCGTCCCAAAACACCAGGACGGTGGGGCTACTTGCCACGGGAACGGCACCGGCCTGCGTCTGCGGGATCCCCGGTCCGGAGTGCCGATGGGCTCCTGCATGTGAGGGGGCTCGGTGGGCACGCACGACTCCGCTGGTCACATGGGCAGTGACACTGCAATCGCCGGTAGCGGTCCACACCTGCCGTTGCCGATGAAGGCGTCGCTGCATTCCAGGGACCCGGGTCGTCTGCCTAACGATCGGTGCCCCTGACGCCGCTGGTTGGACGTGGAGCCAAACAGCCGTCCCGGGGCCACACCCGACGGTCGCACGCTGCTCATGTGCAGCACGGCGGCTCGCCCGATAGCCAGCCCGGTCTCGATCATTCCCAGAACCTCCCAGCCCATCCCATGACTGACCGGACCAAGATCCGGACCATTTTCGGATCAGCCCAGGCAAAGTATCCGCACCAACTACCGTTTCCGCTGGTCAGCATGGGTGCAACTGGTGTACCACCAGCAGACGAAGAACGTTCTGGTTTCATACAGCCCAAAGAAACTTGGGTTCTTCTAGAGACTCAAGTCGGCTGCCTGGAGGCACCGTTACGCTCTAAGAGTTGTCCCGTAACTGCTGGTCACAGATGAGATGATCTTGATGTGGCTGGTGTGATCACGGCGTCGGAGCCGTCCTGGATAGCCCCGTTCACCGGGCTGAGCCCGCGTCAGTTCAACAAGTTGATCAGCGCGTTGCGGCGCGAGGGCGCGGACCCGGTCCGCAAGGGCCGGCCGTGGAGCCTGCCGCTGGAGGACCGGGTCCTGCTGGTCGCCGCGTACTGGCGCACCAACCTCACCCTGCGCCAGCTCGCCCCGCTGTTCGGGGTGTCGAAGTCGGCCGCCGACCGCATCATCGGCCACTTCGGGCCGTTACTCGCGCTCCAGCCCCGCAAGCGATTCCGCAAGGACACCGTGCTGATCGTGGACGGAACCCTGGTGCCCACCCGCGACCACGCCATCGCCGAGCAGTCGAAGAACTACCGGTATTCCACCAACCACCAGGTCGTCATCGACGCCGACACCCGGCTCGTCGTCGCCGTCGGCCGGCCGCTGCCCGGCAACCGCAACGACTGCAAGGCTTGGGAACTGTCCGGCGCCAAGGACGCCGTCGGCAAACCCACGGTGATCGCGGACGGCGGCTACCGCGGCACCGGCCTGGTCATCCCGCACCGCCGCGAACGCGGCCAGACCGAACTCCCGGCCTGAAAGGAGGAGCACAACGCTTCCCACCGCAAGGTCCGCGCCCGCGTCGAGCACGCCTTCGCCCGCATGAAGAGCTGGAAGATCCTGCGCGACTGCCGCCTGAAAGGCGACGGCGTCCACCACGCCATGCTCGGCATCGCCCGCCTGCACAACCTCGTTCTCGCCGGGTGACGGGGAAACGAACAGGACATCCACCACGTCAAAGATCATTTACGGGACATCCCTTAGGGATCAGACTGGGCGGCGCGCGAGGAGGATTCCACCGAGCGTGCTCTCGGCTGAGGTGAGCGTTCTGCGGGTCCCGACGGTGAAGCCGGCGTCGTTGAGCCAGGTGGTCATTTGGGCGAGCCGACGGCGGTGGACGTAGACCTCATCGGATGACCTCCGTAGCCGTGCGTCTTCAGCCGCGACTCGTCGCCGACGTGGAAGCCGAGGAGCAGCGGGCCACCAGGTCGCAGCACTCGCCGGAAGTGTGCAAGCACCATACCGATCTCGTCGTCCGGGATGTGGATCAGCGAGTACCAGGCGACCAGGCCGGCCATCGAGCCATCGGGCAGGTCAAGGTCCGTCATCGAGCCGAGCTCGAACCCCAGGCCGGGATGTTTCCGCCGAGCAGCGTCCAGCATCCCGGGCGACAGGTCGATCCCGAACGCCTCCATGCCCAGTTCCCGCAAGTGGACCGTGATCCTCCCCTACATTGAAGAGGCTTACCTGAACCCGAGAAAGCCACAAAGACTGACTGGTCTCAGTTTTCGCGAAACACTTCAGGTTCAAATATCCAGTTCAATAACTTCACCAAGTGAAAGGAATCGGCACTCACCCGTCTCGAGGTCCACCCTTACCGGAGTACAACCGATAACCATGGCTTCCAACTTCCCCGCGCGAATAAACTCCTCACTATTACACGGAGCGATAAGGCATCCATCCCGAGAAACCACATTCCTCACATCGATGACCAGCGGGACCTCTGACCCGCCATCCATTTCGAGAAATTCTTCGGCCAAGCGAAGCGCCTCAGAGTGGTTAATCATATTTACCTCGTCCTCATGAACTGAAAATTTCGCCATTTCTTAATATGCGATCCGGCGTGGCCGGTTTGACCATCCAGGAAGACCACATCTCCGCCCACATTTGCAATGTTGAAAGCGTGGCCATTTGCACCTCTAATCCCGATCAAAATCCCTCGCGCACCGGGGCCACCTCTAGCTATTTCCTCGACTATCGAACTCAAGTTAGAGGTCTTAAAGCGCTTTCCAGGATAGAACTTCTCTAGCGGAGCTAGCCCGCCAGCCGGAATGAGTCTGGCCGACGCCGGAGCTCCCGACAGTGTCGAGTCCACCGCGAGGGCACAGGCGCGGCAGTTCGTAGGTCCCTTCAGCGGATTGATGAGCTTGACGAGCTCGGGGGTCTCCGGCGTCTTGTAGGACAGTCCTCTAAGCGTGACCCCTCCGCCGCCTGCACCCCAGCGCAGGTTTCCGACTGCCGCAGCCAGGCTCTCGGAACTTGCTGCAGGAACCTTCGGGCCGGGCATAAGGAAGAGCCCGAACTGCCCGATCCCACCGAGACATTGGAACGTTCCGTCTGCGATGTCCCCATGCTGGTAGGAGGTGACACCCCGCCGCATCGGGCCCACACCAGTGAACTCGTCGATGCATCCGCTCCAGCCGGAACGGCCATTTGACTGTGCGTAGTTGGAGCCGCTCTCGCAGGAGTCCACCCACGAGTCTCCGATCTTATCGAAGACCGGGGAGAGCGGAATCCATTCAGTGCCTGGGATGTCTGTGGTCCAGCAGCTCTTGTCGCCACTGCCCGGGATCCACCAGCAGGTGCCAGCGGGGTCGTATCGGTGTGTCGGCCCGTTCCCGGTGTAGGTGTACGAGGAGTCGGCTGGCGCCTCCTGACCAGGCGTGAGCGGGTCCCGGCCGGTGAATCGTCCCTGTGCGGGATCGTACGTTCGCGCCCGCATGTTGTAGCCAAGGGCATCGGCCAGACCAGCGTCTTCGCCACCGACTGGTTCCTTGTACTGGCCGGCGTAGCCGAAGTTGTTGTTCGGCTGGTTGGTGTCAACGCCCGGCCCTCCGGTACCGAAGGCGCTCGTGTAGTCGTATGTCTTGGCCGAGGCACCGGTGGCCGTGGTCAAGTCGGTGATGGAGCCGACGAGGTCGCGGTGGTAGTAGTACGCCGCGTCCGCTCCGGCGACCGTGCGGTGCTCGGATTCGATCTCGTCGTACGGGTTGTACTGGTAGTCGGCGTACAGGGCTCCGGTGGAGGTGTACTCGGCCGCGAGCTGCGGGAGTTCACCGTTGATGTCCCAAGCGAGAGTGACGCCAGTCTTGGTGCGCTTGGTTCGGTTGCCGTCCGCGTCGTAGGTGAAGCCCCATGTCTTGCCGGACGCGGTCATGGTGCTGAGGCGGTTGTTGGCGTCGTAGGCGTAGGTGCGGGCGCCAGCCTTGGTCTGGTTGCCGTCCGCGTCGTAGCCGTAGTCGGTGGTGGTGGAGCCGGTGACCGACTTGGTCAGCTGATCGGCATCGTCGTAGCTGTAGGTGGTGGTGCCTTTGGTGTTTGTGCGGCTCTTCCGGTTTCCGACCTTGTCGTAGGTGTACTTGGTGGTCGAGGCGTCTGTCGGGCAGGTGTCTGCCTTCGTGGGTGACGTGCATTCCGTGTCGAGGCGGCCGGCTTTGTCGTAGGTGTAGTACTGCGATTCGGCGGTGGACTTCCGCTGGGAGTCGATCCGCTTGGGCTGGCCGGCGGGGTCGAGGACGGCGCGCCAGCCTGTCAGCGTGGTGTCGCCCTTGACGCTGGCGATGTCGGTCAGGCGCCCTGCCGCGTCAAAGGAGCGCGTTTCGGTGTAGCCGTTGCTGCCGGGCAGTTGAGTACTCGTGAGTCTGCCGGCCGGGTCGTACTTGTACGTGCTGGTCGCTCCGGCGGTGACGGCCGTCTGGCGATTGCCTTCGTCGTCGTATGTGAACGTCGTGGCACGGCCGTGCGGAAGGGTCCGGTTCGTGAGTTGGCCCGCGTCGTCGTAGCTGTAGGCGAACCCCTTCGCCTGGCCGGGAACCGAGGCGGTCTTGAGGCGGTTGGCCGCGTCGTAGGTGAAGGTCCGGGTACCTGTGCCGTCGGTGACTTCCTTGCGGTTGCCGACGCTGTCGAAGACGGTGGTCACGTCCGGGGTGTCGTCGGAGTAGGTCGTCTTCGTCGGCCGTCCGAGGGCGTCGTGCGTGGTGGTGGAGACGGTGCCGCGCGCGTTGGTGGCCGTCTCCCGGTTGCCGTCTGCGTCGTAGCCATAGCTGACGGAGCGGTTCAGCGGGTCGGTTACTGACTTCAGCCGTTGTGCCGCGTCGTAGTCGTACGTGGTCGTGTGCTGGTTGTCGTCGACGCGTGTCTTGATGTTGCCCGCGGTGTCGTATGTGTATGACGTCGCTCCATCGTCTGGAGCGGTCACGGATTTGATGCGGCCCAGCGAGTTGTACTCGGTCTTGGTTGTCTCGTTGTTCTGGTTGGTGGCGGCGATTTGCTGCCCGAGTGCGTTGTACTCGAACTTCTGCGTGTTCCCGAGCGGATCAGTGGTCTGCTTGAGGTTTCCGGCGACGTCGTACGCGTGCTTGGTGGTGTACTTTGCCGGGTCGGATCCGGCCTCGTTGCCGCGGGCGTCAACCTCAGTCTCTACGCGGCCGTCCTCGTCGTAGGTCCAGGTCAGCTTGTGCCCCAGGGGCGATGTGACGCTGGCGCGGTTGCCGTCGGCGTCGTAGCCGTAGGTGGTGATCTTGCCCAGCGGGTTCTTGACCGTCTTGACGAGGTCGGCCGGCGTGTAGGTGAACGACGTGACCTTCTGCAGCGGGTCGGTCATCTCGCTGACGTTTCCGTTGCTGTCGTACTTGGTCGTGGTGGTCCGCTTGAGGGGGTCGGTGACCAGCGTCGGCCTGTTGAGCGAGTCGTACTCGGTGGTCGTCAACGCGCCTGTGGGACCGACCGTCTTGGTCAGGTTTCCGTTCTTGTCGTAGCCATAAGTCGTGGTGTGCTTCGCCGGATCCGCACCCGCGACGTTGCCTCGCGGGCTCGTCGTCGACGCCAGTCGATCGGCAGCGTCGTAGGCGTATGTGGTCTTGCCGCCGGACGGGTCGGTCACGGACTTGATGTTTCCGACGGCGTCATACTCCGTGAGCGCGACAGCGCCCCCAGGGAAGGTGCTCTCGGTGACGCGGTTGAACTTGTCGTACTTGTAGCTGCTCACGCGCCCCGCGGCGTCGGTGACCTTCGTCTGGTTGCCGTTGTCGTACTCGTAGGTCGTCGTCTTGCTGGCAGGGTGTGACCCTCGCAGGTCAAGGGGCGTTTCGCCGCTTCCCCTGCGGCCTCACGCCCTATCGCGATACTGCCCGGACGTGCACGTATCCGCGGTTCAGGTGCCATGCTCCAGCGGCTCGCGCCCCCTGGGCCGTTGCCGTCGTTCGAGGGCTGCTCCGGTGCGGTGGCGAGCGTGTCCTTGAAGCGGCGGAACGCCCCCGAGCCCTGGATCGCGGTGCGGAGGAAGCGGGCGAGGTCCTGGTCCTGGTCCTGGAGAGCGTGGATGAAGTCCTGCATGTCACGGTAGGCCTCGCGTGATCCTGTGGCCGGGACCGACAGCCAGCGATTGTCGTGCTGCGGTGAGCGCGTCGCCGCACCGCTGCAGTACTTGGGATGAAAGTGCTCTGTGTGGGAGTCGATCTGGTCGATGTGGCGGAGATGCGGCAGGTCCTCGCCCGCCAGCCGCGTTTCGCGGGCCGGGTCTTCACCCCCGCCGAGCGCGCATACTGCGACATCCCCAGGATTCCGCGGAACGCTACGCCGTACGGTTCGCCGCAAAGGAAGCGGTGCTGAAAGCGCTCGGTGTGGGCCTTTCCGGTGCGGCTCTGACGAAAATCGAGGTGGTGCGCGCCCCGTCCGGCAGCCCGGCCCTCCGGCTGACCGGGCGTGCCGCGCCCTCAACGTAGGTCATCTCCACACTGCGAGGGGATCCTCACCTGGCGAGTTCCTCGTCGCCGCGCAGCTGGGCGCGTCGACTCAGCGAATGGACCAGGCCGTAGGCGCGCTTGGCCGCCTCTTGCAGGATGTCGTGGGAGTCTTCGGCGGCGGCGCGTTCCAGACCGAAAGCGAGCGTGAGTTTGTGCACGCGAAACCATGCTTGGTCACCGGCGACGCGAGCGACGGTGACGAAGTGCGTATCGAGGAGGGGGTCGAGGCGGTCTTCCGCCTCGGCCAGGCTGAGATCCTCGAGCGCTGCGACGGCCTGGAGCGGGAACTCGGCGATACCCAGATAGCAGAGCTTGCGCAGGGTGGCCCGCGCCCCAGCGGGGAGCTGGACATAGCTGAGCGCCAGGGTGTCGCGCACGCCGCGTCCGCCGACCTCGAACTCATCGAGGCGGATGCCGTCATGGGCGAGCCGTTCTGCGACCTGGGAGAAGCGCTGGTTCGGCCGGGCGGCCATCCGTGCGCCGAGCGTGTCCAGAGCGAGCATGGAGCCGGCACACATCTGCAGGACCCGCCGCACCTCCTCTGGTTCGGTCCGCACCCGGGAGCGGCCCACATGGGATTCAAGCAAGGAGAGTGACTCACCGGCCGAGATCTGCTGTATGGGGATCCGGTGCGTCGCCTGCGGGAGCCCACACAGGGCGGTGCGGGCCGTGATGAGCACGGCGCACCGCGGTTCCGAGGGAAGCAGCAACTCGACCTGGGTCGCGGCGCTAACGTTGTCAAGGACGATGAGTAGGCGCCTGCCGGCGGTCCACGAGCGGAAGCGGACGGCTCGCTCCTGCGGCGTGCCCGGGATCTCCGCAGCACCGAGACCGAGGTCGCCGAGGAACCGGCCGAGGATCTCATGCGTGGTGGCCGCCCCGGACCCGGCTGCGTGGAAGGCGGCGAAGAGCTGCCCGTCGGGGTAGTCGACGGCTGCCCGGTGCGCCGCCTCCACCGCGATGGTGGACTTCCCGAAGCCCGGCGGTCCTGTCATGACGACAATGGGCGGGCAATCCCGTGGCCCGTTTCCGGCGAGTGCGGCTGCCGTCGCCGCGACGTCTGCCTGCCGCGCGGTGCCCGAGGGGCGGGCGGGGAGCTGGCGAGGGGCGAGTGCCGGGGATGGCCGCGCCTCGGCGGCCGGGGCGAGTGCGGGATCGTGGTTGAGAATCTGTTCGTGGAGTCGCTCCAGCTCGGGGCTCGGAGACAGGCCCATCTCATCGGCCAGGAGAGTACGCAGCCGAGTGAACTCCGCAAGTGCCCGGTCGATTCGGCCCGCCCGGTAGAGCGCGAGCAGCTGCAGGCGGCGGAACCGCTCGGCGAGGGGATCACTCTCCAGGGCGGCCTCGATGACGGGGATGGCCAGGGCCGCCTGCCCCAGCTGCAGCTGGGACTCGACCCAATCCTCCAACGCGCAGCGATGCAGCCCCTCATACCAGTTGATGACGCTGTGGATCCCGGCGACCACCGGGTCGGGAACGGTGAGGTCCCCCCATAACCTCACGGCGCGGCTGAGCGTCCGTTCGCCCTCCCGCCATCGGCCGTCCTGTATCTCAGTGCGCCCTGCATGGCAGCCCTGCTCGAACTCGGCGAGGTCCAGGGCTGCCGTGGCAGAGAGCGTGAGCCGGTAGCCGCCGTTGACGCTGTCGACTGCCGCTGCGCCTGGCTTGAGCGCCTTGCGGATCACGCTGACGTGGGCGCGTAGCTGCGCGCCTGCGCTCCGGGGTGGAGTTCCTTCGTAGATACCGTTGATCAACTGGTCCTTGGGGACGACCTCGCCCCGCCGCAGGGCCAGGATGCGCAGCACGTAGCCCGGCAGTTTGCAGGACAGGTCGAGGCTGCGGTCTGGTCGGTCGATGCGGACGGCCCCCAACACTGCAAGCCGAAGATCCCCCGTCACGTGCAATACCTCCGTCCCCAGTGGTGTTGCTGGGGACAAAGATAGTTGAACTAGCAAGCCAGGACCAGGAGTTGTGGATCAGTACATAGTCGAGCTGGTCGGTGAGCAGGACGACGCCGGTCGGCGCCTGGTGGTGCGCAACGGCCGCCATCTACCCTGCCGCACGCGACTTGGCGTACGCCTCGATAATGGTGCGCTCTTGGTCGAAGAGGTCGCCGGGCAGGCGGCTGACGTCGAAGTAGGAGAGTTCCAGAACCTCGCCGCGATCGGGGCGGACCTCACTCGGCAGGAGTGGCGCCGAATAGACGATCGTGACCTTGAAGATTTCGTCTCCGTTGGGGTACTTGTAGTAGAAATCCTTCCCGGAGAAGATGCCGACCAGTTCCAGCTCGCCAACCTCGATATTGGTCTCCTCGCGGACCTCTCGCCGTGCCGTGTCCGTGATGGTCTCACCAGGCTCCATGTGGCCGCCGGGCAGACTCCACTCACCCGTGTCGGTGCGCCGGGTGAGGAGGATCTTCCCGTCGTCCCTTTCCACGATGACGAGTGCGCCGGGAAGAAGCAGCGGCCTGGTTCCCACCAGGCCGCGCATTTCCTTGATGTAGTCCATGGCTCAACTCTCTTTGTTCGTAACGTAGGCCAAGGCGATTCGCGCAACTTCTTCGGTGAACTCGTGCCCCAGTTCGGGCAGCACGATATGGCGGGCGAGCCGACCATATCCCGCGTCCAGATCCGCGCGGACCGCGTCGTGCCGCACGAACCGGTCGCGCCCTCCGGTCACGACCAGGACGTCAGGTACCGCGTGCCCGGTATCCGGAGCCGGTATCCGGCCGCAGACCAGCACGGCTCGCCCGCAGAGCGACGAGCCGGCCACCGCCATGGCGGCCACCGAGGCTCCCTGAGAGAACCCCACGACACCGGTATGCCGCGCCGACACCCGGTGGCGCTGCTGCATCCGCGCGATGTACTCGGCCACGGCAGGGGCGGCCCGGCGGGACCGCTCCGCGATCACCGAGGGCTGCGAGGAGATTTCGAACCAGGCCCGCCCCTCCCGGGCGAACCTGGGTGTGCACGGCCCGTCCGGGCCGGCGACCACCGTTCGGGTGTCCTGGCCCTCGCTGCCGCCTGCGGCCGCGGTCAGGACTCCGGCGATCCCCGCCCCCGTCCCGCCGTATCCGTGCAGCGCGACGATCAGTCGGCGGTGCCTAGGCACTGACCGCCACCTCGCTCCTGTCCGCGGAGTCGTCCAGCCAGTTGAGCCACTCCACGGTGGACAACAGCGCGAACGCCAGGGTGCAGGCCGCCGCGTCACCGGCGGCCAGGCGCTCACGCAACTGCAGCATTCCTGAAGGCCGTACGCCCAGGCGCTGGTGCAGCGACTCGGTGGCGTCGGCCAGAGTCCGGTCCACCCGCGGCAGCAGGCCGCCCCGCAGCCACTGGCGGACGGGGGCGCGGAAGGGCAGCTTCGGCTGCGCGCGGTAGGACGGCGGGAGCAGGTCCGCGAACGCCTCGCGCAGCACTGCCTTCGTCTGGCTGCCGCGCACCAGCGAACGCGCCGGGTACCGCCTGGAGAGTTCGGCGACTCCACCGTGCAGGAAGGGCGTTCTGCCTTCGATGCCCTCAGCCATCAACAGATGGTCGGTGCGGCGCAGCAGCGGTTCGAGGCTGTGTTCGTACTCGTGCTCCCGTACCACATCGACGACGGTGGGCTCGATGCCGTGGCGTTGGGCGGCGGCCTCCTGCGATCGGCCTATCGCTCTCCTCAGTTCTCCGGTGGCGGCGGCACACGCGTCTCTTCCGAGCAGTGCGGTGACGAGCTCAAGGCGCTCGTACGGGAGGTAGAAGTCGACGGGATCGGTGAACTCACCGGCGTAGAGCGCCCGGTAGCGGTGGTAGCCGGCGAACAGCTCGTCTGCTCCTTCGCCGACCAGCAGCACCGTGATCCCCTGGGCTCTGGCCAGTTTCGCCAGCGCCCGGTACATCGGCAGACTCGACATGGCCACCGGTTCGCCGAGCGACCGGACCGCGGCCGGCAGCCCGGTGAGCAGGTCGGCCGGGCCGAACGAGATCGAGCGGTGCTGCCAGGTTCCGATGACGCCATCGGAGAGACCCAGGTCGCTGAGGTCGCGGACCCCGTCACCGGTGTCCTCGGGCAGGACGCTGACCGTGGGCAGATCGCGGATGCCGCGCCGCGCGAGCAGCCGGGCCACCAGGGTGGAGTCCAAGCCACCGCTGACGGCGAGGCCCACCCGGCGATCGGTCAGCAGCATCCGGTCGACAGCCGTCTCAAGGGCGGTCCGCAGCTCCGCCGCCTCGGGTACGCCGGGGGCACAGGGCGTCGGACGGGTCAGGACCGACTGGGTGATCCGCCCGTCGCGCAGCGTCAGCCGCTCTCCTGGCCTGACCGCTCTGATCCCCTCGAAGAACGATCCGCCGTCGACGACTCGGCGCCCACTGAGCAGGAACTGCGCGAACGCCGCGAGCCTGACCGGAGCCCGGCCGAAGACATCCACCAGTGGCCCCACCTCGGAAGCGAGCGCAACGCCGTCCGGTGATTCGCGCAGGTAGAGAGGTTTGATGCCCAGCGGGTCGCGCACGGCCCACAGCGTCCCGTCAGGGAGCCCGCCGACCACCGCGTACATCCCGTCCACCGCCGCTGCCGCGTCCGGCTCGCCGGCACGCCGCGCCTCTTCGAAACCGCCCTCTGGCACCAGGCCGTCGGCACGGTAGACCTCCCCGTTGAACGCGAAGACGACACCTGGCCCGGCGAAGGGCACGGAATCCCGCTGTCTGCTCCGTACCCGGAGCCGGGCCATCCCCAAGGCCGCGGTTCCGTGGCCGACGAGGCCGAGGCCGTCCGGTCCGCGATGCCGTAGCTGCTCGAGGACCCCGGCGGCGACTTCGCTTGCCGACCACTCCCCCGCGTGCGGTCTCAGCGAGACACCCACCACGCCGCACACGGTCAGTCCCCGCTGCCGAAGGACGGCGGGTCGAGGAGACTGCTGTTGTAGTCGCCGGCCAGCACATGGTTGAGGTAGGTGCCGGAACCGGCGACCACTTGGTAGCTGTGCCGCACGCCCGCGGGGATGAACACCGAGGCCGGACTGAGCACTCGGAACGACTCCTCACCCAGGTGCACGTCCACTTCGAGCCCCTGGTAGTTCTCCTGGGTGCCGAGGAAGACGAACAGGCTGTCGCAGTGGTGCACATGGCCATCGACATGCCCGGCGCCATAGCTGTCGAGTTCGGGGATGCGGCGGGCGATGCAGTACTGGCCGGCGCCGGAGACGAACCTCTCGTCCACCAGGACGAACCTGTCGCCGGGTCCCGCGCGGTGGTGCCGCAGTTCCGTCGCGGACACGATCGGCGGCTTGACGATCCACTCGGCCGGAGTCCTCGGCAGTTCGTCACCGCCGATGACCCGTTCGGCTCCGAACAGTTCAGGAGCGATCCACTCGTAGGAGGCAGGATCGCGATCCACCGCCATGAGATGGAGTCTGGATACGTGGCGGAATACGTTCTTGCCCACGACGGGCCGTCGGTCATCCGGCGCCGACCGGGAGTAGGCGCCGACGCGACGGCTGAGGTCGCGCAGCCGCTGACCGTTCGCACACGTGCGGGTGCCCCGGTGGTCCAGGTTGGCGAGGAGCGCGCCCAGATCAACGATTCCGGCCCGCTCTCCGAGCCCGTTGACCGAGGTGGAAATCCAGGTGGCGCCGGCGTCGATGGCTGCGAGTGCGTTGGCGAGGGCGAGACCTCTGTCATCGTGCAGATGCACCTCGATCTCGGCGTCAAGGCCGCTCGACAGCAGCCTCCGCACGAGTTCGCCGGTTCTCCCCGGTTCCAGCACCCCTATGGTGTCGGCGATACCGATCCGGTCAGCGCCCGCTTTGATCGCTCTGGTGTACGTCTCCACCAGTAGGTCGAAGTCGGTACGGCTGCTGTCCTCGACGGTGAACCGCACCTGCAGGCCCAATTGACGTGCGTATCCGACGGACTCGTCGATTTTGCGGTGCACGTCGTCTCTGCTGTAGCCGGGGAGCCTGCTGTTGAGTGAAATGTCGTTGACCCCGAGGAAAATACCCACCCAGTCGGCACCGGTCTTGGCCACCGCATCGACGTCGTTGTTGTTCGCCCTGGCGTGTGCGAGAACAGGCACCGCACCGCTGGCTTCCACTACCGCTGCCACCCGAAGCTGCTCATGGTGGCCGATCGCGGGGTGCCCGCATTCCACCGTGTCGACGCCGCACGCTATGAGAGATCGAGCCACTTCCACGCTCTGCTCTGTGGTGAAGGTGCCGTTGGCAGCCTGCATTCCTTCACGCAGCGTGGCGTCGATGATGCGCACCGGCCGGTCATTCATGGTCGCCCCTCTCCGTTACCCAAGTCAGACCAGCACCCGTTGCACACACCCCGCCCCGGTACGCGCCGCCGGTGGTACTGCCGTACATGTCGGCGTATTCGGGCGGCAGGGCAGGACTGCCCGCAAAAGCGAGCCACAACCGCAGAAGCAACCTGCCCTCGTCAGGGCCGGCGGCATCACGGAACGCACTCCTGGCGTGCAGGATGTGGAAGTTGTTGATCCATTGAATGTCACCTGGCTGCAGTTCCATCTGCAGCGCCACTCCCTGCCGGTGGAGCAGTTCGTCCATGAAATCCATGGCAGCAACCTGCTCGGCGGTCAGCCGCGGTGCCCGCGCATGACGCTGGGAACCCTCGACGAAACGCCGCACATAGCGGGCTGAGAAATCCCCTGCGAACTGGCTGAACACCGGAAGTTCACACCAGTCGGGACGACCGGCAGGTGCCTCGCCTCGCTGGTCGTGCGGGAACGCCTGATACAGCACCGCCAGCAGGTCGGGACGTTCGCGCAGTATGAGGTTGTGGAGGGCTTTGCTCGACACCAGTTGACTGTGTCCGCCCTCGACGGCGGCACGGATGCACAGCAGCCCGATGACGTCCGTACGGTCGGCGTGGAAGGCGAGGGCGCTGGAACTGTGGTGGCCACGCTGGGTGGGAACTGCGATCTTCGCCCCTTGATCCTCGACCCGGGCGATGAAATTCCCCGCGCGTGTCTGCGAAACGGGCGCGCCGATCAACCTGCCGAACAGCCAGTACGCCGCTTCCACCAGTTCGAACTCGGCATCCACCGGGAAACCGGTGAGCTGGACGAAGCCGGGGAAACCGGCGAGACGCCGGTGTACCTGCCCGACCAGGGAACGCGTTGCGGGACCGGCCAGGGGAGGCGATGCGTCGGGGTTCTTCTCCGCCGCCTTGTCAACGAAATCGCGGGCCAGCACGAGCAGTTCGTCCGCGACTTGCCGCGGAATGGGAAGGCGCCACTGTTCGGGGTCAGCGGAGAGGTCCGCTCCGAGCCAGTCGCCCGCTACTGCTGTCGGTGCGGTGCGTATGTCGGTCATACGCCACTTCCCGCACGGCAATCAGTCGTGACGCCCGGATACCGGCGGCCGGACCGGCACTGTCCAGCCGGATCACCGCGCTGGACGGATGCGGAAACGGACAGAAGGTCGCTGTAGCGCTCATGGGCGTAATCGGCGTACTCGCCTGCGGTGAGTGAATCTCTTATCTCTCTGATGCCATCGACGACCCTCAGGTCCGCGTGAAACCCGATGCGCTTCTCCATGCGGTCGAAGCTGACCCGGTAATCACGTACGTCGGTGACGCCATCCAGCGTGACGAGTTCGGATCCCGGCACCTCGGCCGCGATCTGCCGACCGATGTCACCGAGTTGGTAGCAGTCCGCGGCGGAGCCGCAGTTGTACACGTGCGGTACGGAGGGTGTGTCGCCTGCTTCCACGGCCATCTGCAGCGCCTTCGCCGCGTCGTTGACGTGGAGGAATGGCCGCCATTGCTTTCCGCCATGGACTTCGATCTTGCCGTTGCGGACCGCGTTCGCCGTCATCACGTTCACCGCGAGGTCGAATCTCATGCGGGGCGCCAACCCATACAGCGTGGCGAGCCGCACAATGACGGGCGTGAATCCGACATCCTGACTCACCAGGAGATGGTGTTCGGCGCGGACCTTCGATTCCGCGTAGTCCGAGTGCGGTTGCAGAGGCGAGTCCACCTCCGCCACCTCGTCGACGACACCGTAGTTGCTGCAGGTCGAGGAGAAGACGAAACGGGCCACCCCGGCCTTGCGGCACTCCGTGACCAGCCGCACGGTGGCAAGGTAGTTGACCTCCCAGGTCAACTCGGTGTTGATGCTGCTGGCCGGATCGCCTACGACTGCTGCCAGATGAACCACGCAGTCCACGTTCTTCAGCACCGCTGACCAGTCGGCGATGTCGCGCACATCGCCTTCGATATAGTCAACGGGGCCTGACTCCATGCGCCAGCCCGGAATCAGGCCGTTGTCGAGAACGGTGACGTGATATCCCCCGTCTCGAACCAGCCTTTTCACCAGGGCAGATCCGACGTACCCGCAGCCTCCGGTAATCAGAACCCTTCGTCTCACGCGCCCTCCTTGGATTCTCCGGCTCCCTCGCCGTGCGGCTCGATGACAAGCACGTCAGGAACAATGGAACCCGCGTACCACGGCTGCGCTCGGCGCAACTGTGCCCGCAGTTCCTTCTCGTCCGGCGCACCGCGCATGGTCAGCCGCGCGTGCAGCACGATCGAGCCGTCTTCGGTGTGCCGGGGAGTCAGTTCGCAACTCGTGACACCGGGCGCGGAAAGCATCAGCCGCCTGGTCATCTCCGGATCAACGGCGACCTCACTTCGGTGCCCGTACAGCAGCGAGCCACGCGCGCCGAGTTCCGGAATCCCCAACTCTGAGATGGGCAGGTCGGGATGGTCGGCCAGCGTCTCAAGGAACGTGAGTCCGTGGTCCAGGATCTTCCGCGCGTCCCGCTCCGCGCACAGCGGGCCGCGCACGGTGAGCAGGAGGAGCGGCTCCGGCAAGTGGCGAATGGTGAGGGCGAGATCCGGCTTGCCCGCGGCCGGGTCGTACCGCATCGTCACGTTCCGCAGCCGCTCCGGAGCCGGTCCGTAGAGAAACGACGCGTGTGCGCGACGGATCGTCGGTACGTAGTTCACTTCGAAGGCGGGCTGGAACACCGAGCCGTTGGAGCGCTCCTCGGAATTGAGCCAGTCAAGGAGTGCGTTCGCGTCGTACATGGTGTTTCCGGTGGCTGCGTCGAGTACCTTGCCCGACTTCTCCACTCTCCCGCGGAGGGTGTCCTCACGGTCACCGTCCACGACACAGAAGAAGGGCTGTGCGATCTGCGCGACGGCCCGGAAGTCCGCCGGCAGCACACGATTCCCATGGGTGGTCTTGAACGTGTGACGGTGCTGGCCCGACAACAGGCCGACCACCGTGCTGAGCGCGGCCACCCACGCCGTCTGCGGAGAGACCCGCAATTTGCGGCAGGTCACCGTGATGCGGTCCGCCGTCTGCCGGTCCAACGGCACCTGACTCACCTGGGCCTGCTCGGTCTCCGGCCGCTCTCCCGCGCCGTACGTGCAGGACCGCGGGGCGTTCGCGAGCACCGATTTCCAGTAGGCGGTGCTCTCTTGGACATCCGGGTGCTCGTTGCCCTTCGCATAGGTGCTCGCCTGCGGTGTGATGCTGGGTGCGGCGCTGCCGCTCTTCCGCAGCAACTCGGCCAGGTGCGCCGTCACCGCCTGCTTGCCGAGCGAATCGACGAAGACATGCGAAAGGCTCAGCTTGATCGCCGCTACGCGGTCCCGCTCGAGGTAGAACACCGCTTTGACCGACGACTCCCGTGGCTGGACCGGAACCGTGCCCCAAAGGTCCTCGTCGGGCTCGTAGGGCCGCGTCTCGATGCAGTCGTGGATCTCGGCGAGGGCCTCAGGTGCTGATACCACCCGCTGCCGCGGGATTCCGTCGTCGTCGTGGCACAGGCGGCTGCGGAGTCCCTCGTGCGCGCTGATCAGTTGGCTCAGAGCCTGCGTCGCGGCGTCCAGGGAAATGTCCTCGACCGGCGAGAGGACGAGCGTCTGCACGCGTATCGGCAGCTCGGCGTCGGTCCAATTGCGGTGGTTGCGCAGCTGGGATGGATTGAGTTCCAGCAGGTTGTCGTCTTGCTTCATATCTCATCCAACTTTCCTGCAGTACGGCGGCCACTCAGCGAAACGGCGCTTACTCAGAGAACTCGATCAGGATTGCGGTCGCATCATCCGAGGCCTTCCTGCGGGGAAATCTGGTAGCTGACTCATCGGCCAGCTCCAGCGCCCTTGTCTTGTCGATTACCTCCTGGCAACTGGTCGCTCTGAGCGATCGGTAGATTTCGTGGCGGTCGATGTGGCCGAATATGTCGGTAAGTTGCGTCACGCCGTCCGTTACCAGCGCGGCACCAGCGACCTCGGCCATCGAGAAGCGTCCGTTCACTGCCTCCGCGGCCACACCCGGATCGGCGGCCACCGTAAAGAAGCCCTCCTTGGAATTGCGGAAGGCGTCCCCAAATACCTGATATTCCTTGGTGGTGCGCTCCCACTCCTCGGATCCGATGGGAAGGGCATCGAGCCGAGCCCGCCAGGCCCGCATGTCCGGTCGTTCCCTGACGGCCTCCACGCGAATGTCGCGGAGGAAGTGCACCTCCGCCGTGGCTGGCACCGTGGTCTCCAGCATCGCCTCGCTGTCGCCGAGAACCAGGTACTCGAGGTGGTCCGCGTCCCAGCGGACCGCCGCCAGCGTCGCCTGCGGTGTGCGCGGATGCCCGAGATCGCATACTCCGGAATGCTGCTCGGTCGTCCTGGAGATCGCATCGGCCAGACACTGGGCGAAGGGCCGGTCCATCCTGGCGGCGAGCTCCACCAGGCTTCCGCCGACCGCGGTGGTGAACCACGGTGTGCCGTGTGAGCATCCCGTTCCAGGGGCGACGGGCGCGCTGACGCCATCGAGTACGACGGCTACGCCACCGCGTCCCATGGCCGGCAGTGCGGCAGCGGCAAAATCCTCGTTCTGCACGGCTCCGAGGGAAGCCCTGCTGGCGATGTCAATGCGCATGTTTATCCCACACACTCGTTCCGGGAGAGGTTACGGACCGCGGGCAGCGACAGCAGAATGAGACAGACCACGATGCCTATGCCGGTCGCGAAATGGAGTAGCTGAACAGCACCTACGACTCCGGCCACGGGACCGGCCAGCGCCTGCCCCACCGGTTTCATCATCAGCGAGCCTGCCGCGTCATAGGCGTGCACTCGACCAAGGAACTCGACCGGTACATGCGTTTGTACGCTGGTGTGGAACATGACGCCCCAGAACGCCATGCTCGCCCCGCCGACGCAATAGCAGGCGCCGAGCATCGGAGCCGACAGGTCGAATGTCGAACCCAGTGGAATCAGCACGTAGAAGAACATCGCGATGGTGGCCGCACGAATCGGTCGCATCGGACGCAGTTTGATCGCGATCACTCCACCCAGGACGCTGCCGAGTCCCATGGCGGACATGACCAAGCCGAAGGTCGAAGCGCCAAGCCGATCGACCAGGATGCCGTTGGTGAGGGTCAGGGTCGGCCCCCAGGAGCCCAGCTGAAACAGCATCCAGACCGCTACGACTTGCCACAGCCACCGCCGCGCCACGAACTCGCGCCAGCCCACGAAGAGATCGCCGCGCAGCGAGGTCTTCGGCCCGTCGCGCGCGGGCAGGGGCGCCAGGCGCAGCAGCAGCAGGCAGCAGCCGCTGGCGCCGAACGTCAGGGCGTCGAAGGCGATCACGGCGGCGGGCTGCATCAGCGCCAGCAGCCCACCGGCGACAGCCGGACCGAAGACGATGGTGGACGACTCCGCGATGCGCAGGACGGCGTTGGCCCGCTGCACATCGGACGCGAGCCTGGGGGTCACGCTGGCCACGCCCGGCTGGAACAGCGCACCGCCGGTGCCGAGCATGGCCAGCAGGGCGAGGATCACCCAGAGCTGCGGTCGTCCGGCCAGCAGCAGGCCCGCCAGGGTGAGTTGGACGGCCAGGCGCACGAAGTCCGCGAAGATCATCAGTCGCCGCGCGCCGAGCCGGTCCGACAGCACCCCGCCGAAGATCATGAACCCCGCGAACGGCGCCAGATGCGCGGCAAGGCCGTATCCCACGCCCGAGATGCCGTAGCCGGACTCCAGCATGGCGGCAGTGATCGCTACCGGGAGTGCGGCGTCCCCGAGCAGTGACGTGGTCCTGGCCGTGAAGAAGAGTCGGAAATCCGGAACCCAGAGTGTGGGCTTGGCGTTCCGCTCTTCGACCTGGACCCCGTCGTTGGTCACCCGGACTCCGTCGTGGCCTCAGCTGCGGCGAGAGAACGTATCTGCTCGAGCGTCATGACGTCACGCTCGTGGAAGTTCGCCGCGGAGCTGTCCGCGAAGACCACGACCATGCCCCGGCGGTCCTCGTCGGACGTGTTCGGCTCACTCCCGTGCACGAAGGTGGATTCCCACATCGCGGATTCGCCGGGCTTGAGCAGGAAGTCGTGCCGCTCGGCGAGTTCGGGCACTTTGTAGCTCAGGGTTTCGTGCCACGGGTGGTCGGGGTCGTCGCGGTGTTCGATCACGCCGTGGACGTGCGAGCCCGGATAGCCGTGCAGGCCGCCGTTGGCGGGCGACACGTCGGTCAGGGCGGTCCACATGTTGAAGGAGCCGGGCAGGTGGCGGTCCCACAGTGCCTGGTCCTGATGGGGCGCGACGTGGGTGCCGATGCGGGCCGGCTTGAGGAAGGCCGCGTGGAGGATCGCCACGGCACTGGGACCGATGAGCGTCTCCGCCAGGTCAAGTGCCCCCATCCGGTGGAGGATCGGCGCGTAGAGTTTCTTGTCGCACCACAGGAGGCGACGCAGTTTGCGCAGCCTGCGTGTTTCGCCCTGCTCGTCGTACTGCGCCTGATAGCCCGGAGGAATCCGGTCCGATGCATCCAGCTTGTCGAAGTGCTCGAGTACTGCCAGCCGGTCACTTTCACTCAGGCGAGGTCCGAGTTCGAGGAAGCCGTTCCGTCGGAACTTTGCCCAGTCCAGGTCGAAGCCTGCTGCAGTCATGTTCACTCCTTGGCGTTAGGCGTGTTCAGCGCATGCCATCGCGCGTGGGCGGCGCGACGGTCGATCTTGTGCTGTGCCAGTCGGGGAAGTGGTTCCGTCGTCTTGACGATGCGGCGCGGTGTCCGCTGGCTCCCCAACTCCAGAGAGAGGTGCTTGCGTAGGTCTGCGGTGCTGGTTTCCGCATCCGGTCCTGGTGCCACTCGCACGAGCAGCCCCACGTCTTCGCCGGTGGGCAGTTGAAGCCGAATGGCCGCCGATTCCAGCACGCCGGGATGGCCGTTGGCGGCCTCTTCGATCTCGTGCAGGTAGACGGTGAATGCCCCTCTGAGCACCACGTCCTTGTGCCGACCGGTGATGCTGTAGCAGCCGTTCGCGTCCCTGCGGGCGAGGTCGCCGGTGCTGACCCAGCCCTCCCGGAACACGTCCTTGTTCGCGGTGTCGTTCGCGTAATAGCCGTGGCTCACCGCTGCCCCGGCCACTTCGAGTTCGCCTTCGCCCGGGCCGGCGACGATGCTGCCGTCCGCTGCCCGCAGCCTCGCTTCCACGGTCGCGGGCCGGCCAATGGAGTGGGTCGCTCGCCCGTCAGGTCCGATGTCTCCGAAGAAGGCGGCGAAGGAGACTTCGGTGAGGCCGTAGACGTTCAGGAGTACGGCGCCGCAGTTCTGCTGGATGGCCCGCTGTGACTGCTCGAAGAGGGGTGCGCCACCCGACAGACAGGCGATGGTGTCCCCGTGTTCGGCTCCGGGATCCACCGACATCTTGGTGAGGAGATCGACGAGCGGCGGGACCAGATAGGTGACGTCGACGTCATGTTCTCTGAGCCTCGCCCAATAGCCTTTCGCCGATGCGAGGGAGAGCTCGGGAAGGACCGTGACA
Source organism: Streptomyces sp. NPDC086554 (assembly GCF_040686095.1). Taxonomy (NCBI): domain Bacteria; kingdom Bacillati; phylum Actinomycetota; class Actinomycetes; order Kitasatosporales; family Streptomycetaceae; genus Streptomyces; species Streptomyces sp. NPDC086554. The sequence continues at coordinate 32,917 of NZ_JBFBJK010000026.1, read as the reverse complement.
GGTAGTCCCATGACAGCGGGCCACAGGTAGTTCATGCCGAGGATGCCAAGACCTGACAGACGCATGGTGACGCCGAAGCGGCGCCGTCTCTGCCCCAGGAGCGCGGTCAGCGCGGCACCGCCGGCCCGATAGGCATGGAGCAGCTGGCTGTGCGACAGCACCACTCCCCTCGGGTCACTGGTGGAGCCCGAGGTGTAGCTGAGCAGCGCGGTGTCGCTCGGCAACGGTGGAGCGTCCGCGTCGACGTCCGGAGCTCTCTCGCAGGTGCCGCGGGCCGGGTCGAAGAGCGTCTCGACGGCGCTCAGCCGCAGCACCGAGCGAGTGGTGGTACGCCCCCACTGGCTGTCCAGGAGGACCGGCACGCCGCCCACCTGCCAGACGGCGAGCACACCGGGAAGCACGTCCGGGTGGTCGATCATGACCACGGCGCAGCGGCCGCCCGGGCCAAGTCCGGCCTCCCGCAGCTTCGGTGCGAGCTCCAGGCTGCGTTCAAGGAGATCACGCCAGGTCAGCGTGGTCCCTTCGTAGGGAGCGCGGGCGTAGACGAGCGCCTCGCCGTCCGGCGTACTCGCCGCCTGATGCTCGTAGATCTCAAGCAGCGTGTCCGCGCTCATGCCGGGATCTCCGCCGGGGCCCACCGCACCTCGCCGCCGTGCGGCGTGCACCGGGCGAGCAGCAGGCGCCGCCCGTCGGGCCACAGCTCGCAACGGACCTCGACCACGGCCGAGTCGTCCTCGCTCGGCTCCATGGAAATCCAGGCCAGCGGCCGGTCGGCGCTGGTACCGGCGCCGTGCGCACGCACGACGTCCGCGAACTTGGCACGTTCGGCGTCATCGAAGTACGTGAGGACCATGGAGTGGTAGAGCACGGTGGCCTGGCCTGCCGGGCGGGTGGCGAGCTGCCGGGAAGCCCACGAGCAGGCGTCGTCCGCATCGATCGGGACAGCGGGAGCGGACCGTGCGATCTCGAGCGCCGCGTTGAGCCGGGTCATGCGCTCGACGTGTTCAGGCCACACGAACGATCTCAAGAGGTCCATGCGCCTCGGGTCGCGCACGTCGATCGGGTTGAGGTCGCAGCCCCTGCGTTCGACGACCTCTGGGGCTCCGGTCGGCGGATCGCCCTCCTTGAACTGCCCGGTCAGCCGCAAGGCCGAGCTCGCGGGCCCCCAGCTCCGCTCGCCTGCGGCGACGAAGTACCGGTCGACGAGGAGGTTGAGGCCGGCGCTGGCACCGACCTCGAGCAGCCGGACCGGCATTCCTGTCGCCTCGGCCACGTAATTGATCGCTGCGGACAGCGGAGCCGCTCGTCCCACCTCATTGGTCTGCACACCGGCCGACAGCTCCCGCCGCACCGCCGGCAACCGGTCCTGGAGAAAGGCCAGAAATGCCGGAACGAGTCGATCGACATCGCACCGCCCGCCGAAAACCGGGTAGTAGACCGTGATCCAGGAAGCGTTCTCCGCCAGGGCCACCCGGTTGACCGCGCCAAGCAGCCTGAGGCATTGGGCGGACTGGACGGGGTCCTGCACGTCCGAGGTGAGCAGCTCGGTAAGCCCAGGGTCGCGACCGAGCTGGTCCATCACCCCGGTGATCACCCCTACATAGCCGACCGACCCGGCCTGCCTGCAGATTTCCCGCTGCCAGGCCCAGCCCGCGAGCACCTGCCCCACGGTGAGCGTCATGCCGGCTGCACCAGCTTGTAGGCGTTGCGCAGCGTGGAGACCGACTCCGGACCGGCCTCCTCCGGATCGATCGGCGCGCCTCTGACTTCCTCTATGAAGAAGAAGAACTCCAGGACCGACAGTGAGTCGAGCAAGCCGGAGTCCAGAAGTTCGGTATCCGAGGCGAGTTCCAGGTCGGCCTCGCCCAGAATCTCGCGCAGATACTTCTTGCTCTCCTCGTAAAAGGTCTCTTCATCCATCGCTGTTCTCCTCCCCGCGTCAGCTGCCTACCGGCCTCAGGGACGGTACGGAGTACCCACGCCGCGTCCCGCCGATCCGCCCGGGTCGCCTGCTCGCCGACCGGCTGAGGCACTGTATAGGCGGGGCGCATGGCCGTTGAATGATCGTTATCGTGAGGCCGCGAGCGCGTGGCCAGGTCGGGCAACGAGGCGAGGTAGAGCCAGCCCTGGCGGCGCAGTTCAGCGGTGACGCGAGGGACGCCGTAATTGCGCCGGGACGCGGGCGACCGCCGTCACCGTCCGGCCCGACGACCGCACGAGCTCGATCGCGTCCCGCTTGTACTCAGTCAGTCGGCCCTTCCACCTCGACCCGGCCGGCGAACCAGTCGGCCAGATCCCGCATCCGGTCCGCGACCTCCCGGTCGTCCGCACCCCGGACGACCGCGAGCCCGGCCCGCAGGTGGGAGGCAGCCGTGACGTCCGGCATGACCTGGCCGGGAGAGATGTCGAAGGTGGCCCGGACGACGCCGGGCCGCGTCAACACCTCTTCCAGGGACGGCATTGCGCGGACCCGGCCGGCCGGACCCGGCAGGTTCATCCCGCCGAATACCGCGTCGGCCGAGTGCTCCGGCCGGGAGGCGATCTCCGTGGGGCTGCCGAGCACGGCACGCGCCCACTCGTCGCGCAGGTTGACCCCAAAGGTCAGCTCTACGACGTCGTCGGTGCGTCCGCCGCCCACGCGGGCCGCGCACTCGCCGAAGACGACCCGCCCTCCCGGCTCCTGGAACACCTCCAGATGGAAAGGGCCATCGAGGTATTCCAGAGACTTGAGCGAAGTTTCGGCAAGCGCGTGGACATCCGCGTAAAGATCCAGGTATTCGGTGGGCGGCAATGCGACGTGAGCGACCATCCCACCTTCGTGTATTTCGATCAGATTCTGCAGGTAGCGAGCAATGGAAAGAATCTTGATTTCGCCGTCACGGATCAGTCCGTCGACCTTGAATTCAACACCGGCAATGAATTCTTCAACCAGCCACGGACCCTTACCTCCGGCGGCAGCCCGGTCCAGGCATTCCTGGGTCGAGTTCGCGTCGCGGAGCACGTATGTATGCCGGGCGCCACCCCCGTCGAGTGGCTTGAGTACGCTCGGGTACGCCACGGCCGACGCATCCAGGGCGCCCAGGGACTCCAGCACCGAGCATGCCGCCGTCGCCACCCCCGCGTTCCGGACCAATCGCTTCTGCAGGTACTTGTCACGCATCGCCAGGGTGGCGCGTGCCGAGGCCCGGGAACGGCCCGCGAGCTCGGCCAGTACGGCAGCTGGAACCAGGCAGAACTCCAGCACGCTACAGATCACGTCATAGTCATCCAGAGCCAGCCCGTCCCGCGCGAGGCCGGCCAGCACGTCCTCGACGTTCGAGGGCCGTGGCACCACGATGGCGCTGCCCGCCGCGCGGGCCGCGACCGCGTCCGGCGGGGCCACAACGGAGGTGATCCGGGCTCCCGCCCGTTCCAGCGCGGCGACAGCGCGCGGCATCCATCCAATGTGGAGTACGGCAGGTCCGATCTGCATGCACTTCCCCCCATTAATAATAGGCTTGCCTATTTCGCGTAAAATCGCGAAGGGATTCAGAGCTATCCGCCGTGGACTTTAGCTCCGAATTCCCTATAGCGTCCATGTGATTTATATCACACAAACAAGCTTGCGTACTTCACTCGGTCTGGATATACAGTCTGCCGAATTAATTCTTCTCGGCTTTCTGCGCGTAATCCTGTCCCCTGGCGGAACGGAGGGCCGCGTGCCCGATGAATTCACCCCGGACTTATGGCTAATCGCTGAGGGCTACGATCGACGCCGCATCGGCGTCTTACCCATGCCGGACCGCGCTTGGTCGGCCGTGGCCGTCAAGCCCGCAGCGAGCACCGCCCGATGACCGCCCCGGCGGAACACACCCTGACTGAGCGAACTGCCGCCCCGGGCCCGCCCCTCAGCCAACTTGTCGGCGCGTTCCGCCCGGCGGGACCGCCCGACGCGGACACTCGGGAGCGTCGGCAGCGACTCGCGGACTTCGTACGGCAAGTCGAGCCCCGTGTCCACCGCGCACCCTCGGCCGACCGTGAGGCCGTGCGCACTCTGCTCGGCTGGAACGACGAGGCCCTGCACCGGTTCGTCAACTCGCCGATGATCGTGCATAGTTCGACGCACGTCAGCATGAACGCCTTCGCACCCATGGTGGCCTTCCCATGGTTCTGCCTGCGCCTGCTGACCCATGCGACGGGCGATCCGCAGGGCGGCGGGGGAACCCACCTGCGCACCCAGCTCACCCACAACAACCTGACGGACAACCGCTGGAAGCCGCACGTGTGGTGGCGTCTCGGCGCGCACGGCAGACTGGCCCGCACCCAGCTGTTCAGTCGTCAGCCGCGCTACGCCCACCAAGTGCTCGTGGCCCTGGGCGTCCCCGACACACCGCGCGACGATCTGGCCCCGAGCGATGCGCGGGCGCTGCGCCTGGCCCGGCACGCCACCACCTTCGCGTATTTCGCGATGATGTACCGGATGGGTCTGGAGCGGGAGGTCGGACTGCACCTCGCGGACGGCACCGTCGAGATCCCCGTCGATCTCATGAACGCCTTCTCGCTGCGCGAGGGCGAGTTTCTCCGCTGGCACCGCGCGATCTACCGGCAGGGTCTGTTCCTGCGCCGTATCGGCGAGGACCGACGACTCCACCCGCTGTCCGCCGACGAGGCCGCCACGTTGGGCCCGGGCGACCCCCTGCGGCCCGAGACCACGCTCATCTGCCCCAACCATGTCAACCTGGGCCACGCCCACCGCATGGGCGTTTCTGCGACCATCGGTGCCGACCGGATGGCTTCGTACGAGCAAGAGATGACCGGCGTTCTCGCCGCCTTCCTCGCCGAACTTGGCGAGTCGCACGCACCGCCGCAGTTCCTGGGCGTGGCCGGCCTCGACCTCGACCGGCTCCTGCCGCTCCCCGAGCGGCTGCGGGACGAACTCGCCGCCGAGGGTGGCAAAGCGTCCCTGCCGCTGTACGCGGCATTCCATGGCGGGCAACTCGTGCCCTTGCTCGACGTCGCGTTCGACCACCCGACGGGCGGGCTCGCCTCGGTCGTCACCCGCCGCGTACCAGAGCCCTGGGCCCGTACGTGAACCACCGGGGACGGACACCCGCCGCCCGCGGAACCGAACCGGCACGACCTTCGGAGAGGAACCCGATGTCGCAGCACACAGATTTCGGCTTGATCATCCGTCGTAAGGAGCTTGAGTTCACCGAGGAGGAAGGCTGCCTGGTCAGCCGGCCCGTCGGTCCGCACGTCGGCGCCGAGTATGTCTCGGTCGACATCGTGCGGATCCCGCACGGCGCGAGCTGGAAGCCGGACCTCTACACCGTGGAGGAGGTCACTGCCATCGTCTTCGACGGGCGCGGCAGCGCCCATATCGGCGGTGAGAGCACCGAGGTCCGCAAGGGCTCCACCGCGTACGCGCCGGCCGGGCACACCGTCACCTTCACCGCTGACTGTGACGCCGAAGCCGAAGCCGACGAGATGACGGTCTACTTCTGGCGGGCGCCGTTGCCGCAGGGGCGGCCCAAGGGCTCCGCCCCCACACTCTTCAACACTGTGTACGACGAGTCCGCCGCCATCCGCAGGTTCGCCGGCACGGGCGAGATCGCCCCCGTGGGCGACGAGCGCCGCGCGTTCATGAACTTCCCGCACTGGCCCGGAAATGGCTGCGCCTACCTGTGCATCAACAGCGGCATGGCTGGTCCGGGCAACACCTTCAACATCCACGGTCATCCGGGGGCCGAGGACGCCCTCTTCGCCCTCGATGGCAGAGGTCAGTTCTTCCTCGGCGACACCTGGCTCGACATGGACCCCGGCGACGGCGTCTACGCCCGCTCCGGGGTCCTGCACGGCACACGCAACCCGGAAGGCCCGGACGCGGCCGACCTTTTCGTCTCGGTGGGTGGCCCTGTGCCGTACGACGCCGCCCTCTACCGGGCCGCCGGCCTCTCGCCCGAGGTCGTCTGACGCTCCGGGCGTCCCATACCCCGTACCCCGTACCCCGTACGTCCTGCACTCCGCCACCCCAAGGAGGGCCCCGTCATGCCCGTCATCACCGTCGACTGGTGGGCTGGATACGACCACGAGCGGCGTCGCGCTCTCATCAAGGAGCTCACAGCCACGGTCTCCCAAGTCGCCGACTGCCCGGCCGAAGCCGTCACCGTGATCGTCCGTGACGTGGAGAAGACCCACTGGGGCAAAGGCGGGCGTCCCGCTTCCGACGGCTGACCCGGCCCTCGCTGACCCAGCCCTCGCCGACCGCCCGAGCGCAATCCCGGAAAGGTGTGACCCATGACCGTCACAGCAGTACCCGGAGCCATCGTCCGAGCGAACGAGCTGCGCTTCCGCGTCCAGGACGGGTGCTCTGTGGCCACCGCGGTGGGCCCTTCGCTCGGAGCGCGGATCGTGCGTCTCGACGTTGTCCGCGTACCGGCGGGAGCGACCTGGCGCCCCGCCGACGCGCCGGAGGAGGAGAACGTGGTCGTCGTCTTCGACGGCTCGGGCACCGCCACCTCCGGTGTCGAGCGAATGGACGTGGAGAGGGCGAGCACCGTGTACGCGCCCACCGGCGACGCGTACGCGCTGATCGCGGGGGACAGCGGGCTCGTCGCCTACGTGTGGCGCAGCCGTCTCCTCGACGGTCGCCGACCCGGCTCCGCGCCGCGCCGGTTCAACTCGTTGTGGAACGGGGAAACCCAGCTGCGGGGTTTCACCGGAACCGGCCAGGCAACCGCCTCGGACCGGGCCGCCACGATGAACTTCCTGTTCTGGCCGGGCACCGGATCCCCTCAACTCTGCCTGCACTGCGGGGTGATGAGCCCGGGCGAGTACTTCAATGTGCACGTCCACCCCGAGAGCGAAGAGGCCTTCATCGTCATCGAGGGCACCGGTCAGCTGTACCTGGCCGACCGTTGGCACGACGCCGCCCCCGGCGACGTGTTGTACGCAGCGCCGGGCGTGCCGCACGGCACCCGGCACAACGGCCAGGACCCGGACGGCCCCCGGTTCGCCACCTGTGGTGGACCGACCCCATTCGACCCCGTGCTCTACCAGCGGGCTGGTGTCCCGACCGAAGTAAAGTGAGACCCGCATGTGCAGAATCTTCGGGCACTTCGACGCCCGGGTCACTTGGCACGAATTACGCACCGTGGCCGCCGTTCAGCAGCACGGCGGGCCCGACGCCCAGACCTTCGCAACCGGTGAGGGCTGGGCCCTTGGCAGCAACCGCCTCGCCGTGATGGATCCCTCCGGCGGATCACAGCCCTACCGCCTGGGCGAGCACATCACCGTCGTCTTCAACGGCGAGATCTACAACCACGCCGAACTGCGCACCCGCCTCACCGCGCTGGGTCACCGTTTCTCCGGTACCTGCGACGGACTGGTGCTGCCCGCGCTGTACGCGGAGTTCGGCCCCGACTTCACGGAGCACCTCGACGGCATGTACTCCATCGCCGTCATGGACCTGCGTGGTGAGCCCACCCTGCTGCTGGTCGGCGACGAGTCGGGGATGAAGCCCCTCTACTACCACTGGGACGAGCGGGCCGGGCAGCTGCGGTTCGCCTCCGAGCTGCCCGCCCTGCTCGCCTTCCCCGGGGTGCGGGCCGCCGTCTGGGAGCCGGGCCTGGACGAGTATCTGTCCACAAAGACCCCCCTCGGCGAGCAGACCATGTTCGAGGGGATACGGGTGCTGCCGCCCGCCACCACCCTGACCGTCAATCGCTCCGGAGGGCTGCGCGCAGTCCGGCGCCACCCGAGGTCCTGCGACGAGGTCCCCGCCGGTCCCGCCGAGGCTGCCGACCGCGTACGCGAGCTGCTGCACACCGAGACGGCTCGCCTGGTCCGCGCCGACGCACCGCTGTCGGTGATCACCAGCGGTGGCCTTGACTCCAGCCTGGTGTCGGCCTTGGCCGTGCGCGAGGTGCCGGGCCTGCACAGCTTCAACATCGCCTACACCGGCGAATGGCCGCATGACGAGCGCCACTTCGCCCGCGAGGCGGCCTTGCGCAACGGCACCCGCCACCACCAGGTGGAGGTCGACCCGGCCGACTTCCACCACCTGCTCCCGCAGGTCGTGTGGCACCTCGGTCAGCCCAATGCCGACCCGATCACGCTCTCGACCTACGTCCTGTTCGGCGCGGTGCGGGACGCCGGCTTCCGCGTCGCGCTCACCGGCGACGCCGCCGACGAACTCTTCGGCGGCTACGACCGTATCCGTTCGGCCCTGGACGCGCCCGCCGGCAACGGCTGGGTGGCAGGTTACGTCGAGTCGCTGGCGGCGGTACCGCGCGCGCTGCGCGAGACCCTGTACACCTCCGCGTACCGCGACTTCGTCCGGACGCGAGGGTCCGCCGCCGACAGCATCGCCCGCGACCTCACCTCGTCACGGGCGGGCCGGCTGGCGACGATCACTGAGTTCGAGACCCGTTTCCGCATGCCCGCCTACCACCTGCGCCGGGTCGACCACCTCAGCATGGCCTCCTCGGTCGAGGTCCGGCTGCCTTTCTGCCAACCCTCGCTGGTGCGGTACGCCAAGGCCTTGCCGGACGAACTGAAGGTGTCCGGCGGCCGGGGGAAGCGGACATTGTACGGAGCGGCTGCCGGATTGCTGCCCGAGTCGGTGCTCACGCGCCCCAAGCAGCCCTTTACCCTGCCGATCGCCGCGATGCTGGTCCCGGGCACCGTGCTGTACACCTACGCCCGGGATGTCCTGGATCCGGTGCGGTTGCGCAGGCGCGGCATGCTCGACGCCGCGGCGGTGGATCGGCTCTTTGCCGAGCAGGCGGTATGGCCGTCGGAGCGCGCCGCACTGGCCCTGTGGTCCCTGCTCGTCCACGAGCTGTGGCTGGAGCAGTTCATGCCCTCGTTCGGGTCGGCGCACGGGCCGGCAGCCGTCACGGACCGGGAGTACGCAGCGTGAGGGGGTCCATCGCGGAAGTGACGGGCGCGCCCTGTCCGACCTTGGTCCTGGAGGTCGACGAGGCCGCGAATGTGGAGCACGAGTTGCGGCCACTCCTGACCGAGGCCCGCCGCTGGCTGGTCCGCAACGGCCACAGGGACGTTCTCAAAGTCGCACTGGTATCGGCTTCGCCGCATCCGCTGTTCGACCTCGACTACCGGTTTGTCCAGTGCCTGCCCGAGGCCCTCGATGCCTTCGATTTCAGGGGTAGTTGCGGTCACTCGATCCTGGCCACTGTGTTGGTCGCCAGTGACCTGCGGCTGGTGCCGAGGCTGGCGCCGGGGGACCGGGTGCGCCTGCGCATCCTCAACAACGGGGACCACATCGTGTGTGAGGCCGACGAAACCCGCCGTCTCGGCGGTGACTTCACCCTGCACTTTGTCCAGCAGGAGGGCACCAGGCTCAGTCGGCTTTTGATGACCGGGCAGCCGGTGGTCAAGTTATCCACGCCCTCCGGGATATACGAGGTGTCTCTGGCCTCCCTGGGAAATCCGTACGTCTTCGTTGACGCGCGGGACCTGGGGATTGCGAAGCAGGCCGAGCTCTTCGCGGCCGGCGCAGAGGTCTTCGACGAACTCCAGCAGATCCGGCGGGCCGCCGCGGAATTTCTGGGGATGCCCGCCACCGGTGTGTTCCCGAAGGTCGCCGCAGTCACTTCACACCGCCAGGGTCGACTGGCCGCCCGCTCCATCTCGGTGCCCACCTGGCATCCGACCCTGGCCTTGACCGGCGCTGTCTGCCTTGCTGCCACAGCGAGTTGCCCGGGCACGATACCGGCCCGCCTGCTGGCCGGGCACGCGGACGGCACTATGCGCGTCGAGATCGACACGGCGGGCGGATCCACGGCGGCGCTCGTCAAGGTCGAGCAGGAACCCGCCGGAGCACTTCTGCAGTGGGTGAGCGTCAGCCGGAAGCAGGCCCGGCTGTTGTCCGGCCCGCTCGACCTGAGCACGCTCTGCTCCCATGCGGCCCACGCGTCGGCCGCCGCCCACCTCCCCCTGACGGTGTGACCGCTCCGTCGAGCCCATGACTGCGGCACGCCCTGACCCGTCACGATCGAGGACAACAGATGACCGCACCCGCCCCGTCACCCCTCTTCACCCGGGATCCGCTGCCGGAACCCCTGAACACCGAGATGCGCACGCTGCTCGCCGCTTCCGCCGCGGCCGCCGACCGCAGCGGCCTGCCCGACCTGGACGCCGTGGACGCGCTGCGCCGAACGGGCCTGCTGGGCCTCTCCGTTCCCTATGAGTACGGTGGCGCCGGCGCCGGACCCGTTGAGCTCAACCGCTGCGTCGCTCAGATCGCCTCGGTCAACGCCTCCGCTGCGATCATTCTCTTCCAGCACTACGCGGTGAGCAGCCGGATCGTCGAGCAGGGCACCCCGGAGCAGCATGCGGAGCTGCTCCCCAGGCTCGCCTCGGGCGAGTGGCTCGCGGCCTCCGCGTGGAGCGAGACGGGGGCCGGAGCCGACAAAAAGCGCCTGTCCACGACTGGCCACCGCACCGAAGACGGCGGCTGGGTGCTCGACGGTGCCAAGTCGTTCACCACCAGCGCGGGCCTGGCCGGCATCTACCTCGTCCTGGTCCGGACCGGGGAGGCCTCGGCCCTCGAAGCGGGCGAGCCGGGCTACGGAGCAGCGGGCCAGACCTTCTTTCTCGTACGCGGCGACAACCCGGGCCTGTTCCCGGACACGTCCCTGCCGCTCGTCGGCATGCGTGGATCCGCCACCGGTTTCGTCTCGCTGCGGAACTGCCAGGTGGCGGACACGGACCGGCTCGGCCCGGCCGGCGCGGCGGCCTCGATCATCGCCAAGGTACGGGAGAGCGGCGCGACCCTGGGCGCCGTGGCCCTGGGCGTGGCCCAGGCCGCCCTGGAGTGTGCCCACGAACACGCCACTGCCCATGACTTGTTGGAGCACCAGGCGGTACGACACCGACTGGTGGACCTCGCCACTGAGGTCGAGTCGGCGCGCGCGATGGTCGAACGGGCAGGCCGCAAGGACTCCGCCGACCCGGGCACGACCACCCTTCATTCCAAGCTCTGCGCTACCGCCGTGGCCGAACGGGTTATCACCGGAGCCGAACAGATACTTGGCTCCGCCGGCTATGCCGAGGCACACCCCGTCAACCGCTACCGGCGCGACGCGCGTGCCGTCGCGCTGATGGGCCCGACCAACGATCTCTGCAGGGAACTGGTGGGCACGCCGTGGACGCAATAAACACCGCCGATGTCTCTGCCGGTGGCGCGGACCTGGTCGTTGCGGGTGGCCGCCTGGTCACCCCCGACGGAGTCCGCGAGGGCACTGTCGTCATCAGGGACAGCCGGATAGACGCCCTCCTCGCGGCCGAGGACGAGGTCCCGGCCGGCCCTCGGCTCGATGCCGAGGGCCGTTACATTCTGCCCGGATTGATCGACTCGCACGTCCACTTCCGCACCCCGGGCCTGGAGTACAAGGAGGACTGGGAGCACGGTAGCCGGGCCGCGATCGCGGGCGGCGTCACCACCGTCCTCGACATGCCCAACACCAGACCGCCGGCACTCGACGAGGCCACCCTTCTCGACAAAGCCCGTAATGTGCAGGGCCGTTCTTGGGTGGACCACCGCTTCCATATTGGTGCCGACCCGGAGAACCCCGGCCTGCTCGCCACCCTCGACCCGGAGGCGGCCACCTCCGCGAAGGTGTTCATGGCGGGCCACCACACCGCCCCGGTCGTCTTCCGCGAGGCCCGGCAGCTGGCTGCGGTCTTCGAAGCGGCTGCTTGCGGCGGCGTCCAACTCGTCCTGCACGCCGAGGCCCAGCATGTCTTCGACCTCCTGGACGGCTGGCGGGGCGAACCCCACTCGTACGCGGGCTACGAGTCGCACCGCCCGCGCACGGGCGCGATCGTCGCGGTTGCCCAAGTCATCGACCTGGTACGCACGCACGGCACCCGGGCCCACGTCCTGCATGCCTCCACTGCCGAAGAGGTCGACATGCTCACGGCGGCGGCCGCCGAAGGGCTGCCCGTCACCTTTGAAGTCACCGGCCACCACTTGTCGTTCACAGACACCGACACCTGCCGCCGTGGTCCCCGCACCCGACTGTCCCCGGCCATCCGTGCCCAGCGGGACCAGGACCGGCTGTGGGAGGCGGTACTGGCGGGCCACGCCACCACGGCCGGCAGCGACCACGCCCCGCACACCGTCGAGGAGAAGAACCGCCGGCCGGCCGAGGCCCCGCCGGGACTGCCGGGTGTACAGGAACTGCCCGCGGCGCTGTGGACGGGCCTGATGGCTCGGGCATCTCACGGTGATCCCGATGAGTCGGCTCGTCATGTGGCACGCCTTATGGGCTCCGGCCCGGCGGACCTGTTCGGACTGCCGGGGAAGGGCCGGTTGGCCGTGGGCGCGGACGCGGACCTGCTGCTCCTTGACCCCGAGCACCGCTGGCAACTGTCCTCAGCCACCATCGAGTCGAAGTGCGGCTGGTCGGCCTACGAAGGCTGGGTCTTCACGGGCAGGGTCACGACGACCGTGAAGAACGGCCACCTGGTGTGGGACGTGAACACGGGCTTCAAAGGAATGCCGTCGGGCCGCTTGCTGCCCTCTGCCGTCCGCCCATCGTCGGTGACGACGCGATGACGGACTGGACACTGCCAGGAAGGCGCCTTCGATGCGAAGGAAGCAACAGATGAGGTTCACCCGCTCCTTGATGCCGCGTTCACGCCCTGTCTGGGTGCTTGCGCTGAGCACGCTGGCGCGCAGTACCGGCCACGGCATCGTGGTCACGATCGCCGTTCTCTACTTCACCCGCTCCGTGGACATCGCCTCGACCCAGGTGGGTCTGGGGCTCACCATCGCGGCGGTGGCGGGCATGGCGGCGAGTGTTCCTGCCGGCCATGTCTCTGACCTTCTCGGGGCGCGGTTCACCGCCATGATCTTCGTCGTTGCGCAGGGTGTAACGCTCTGGGGATACGTCCTCGTCGGCGGGTTCACCAGTCTGCTCGTGGCGGCCAGTCTGGTGGCGCTGGCCGACTCCGCGTCCAACGCCTCCCGGGGCGCGCTGGTGGCGTTTGCCGTGCCGGTGCGGGACAGGGTATACACCCGCGCCTATCTGCGGTCGGTCACCAACGTCGGATTCTCGATGGGTGCCTTGGTGGGCGGCCTGGCGCTGAGCCGTGATTCGCCGGCCTTCTACACCGCCGAAATTGCCTTTGCCGGCGTTCTGTTCATCGTTGCGGGGCTTGTCTTCCTCGCCCTGGAGAAGATCCCGCCGGTGCCGCGTCCGGCTGAGGCGTCCCGCTGGGAGGTGCTGCGGGACCGGCCCTTCGCCGCTGTCGGCCTGATCAATTCCGTCCTGGTGATGAACGGGGGCATCCTCAATGTGGCGCTGCCTATATGGATCGCGGAGGAGACCGACGCACCGACCTCTATCTTTGCGCCCCTGCTACTGATCAACACGATCATGGTGGTGTTTCTCCAGGTCCCTGTCAGCAAGGGCGCCGAAGACATCCGCGGCGGTGCGCGGGCGTTTCTCCGCTCCGGGCTGTGGCTGGCCGCTTGTTGCATGATAATTGCCCTCGCCGCCGACCGTACGCCCTGGTTCGCCGTGGCCCTGCTGGCGCTCGGCGTCATCGTCCACACCATGGGCGAACTCCTCTACAGTGCGGGCTCGTGGGCGCTCTCGTACGAACTCGCCCCGGAGCACGCCCAAGGCCAGTACCAGGGCATGTTCGGCCTGACCACCCAGCTTGGTAGCGCGATCACTCCTGCGGTCACCACGGTCCTGATCGTCCGGCATGGCTGGCTCGGCTGGTTGGTGCTGGGCGTTCTGCTTGCAGCGACGGGGCTGGCGGCGCCGATGGTGGCACGATGGGCGGAGCGTACCCGTCCTCAGGTCAAGGAGGAGCCCACCGCGGTCGACGGCTTCCGGCAGTGACCACGCTCTACCAGGTCGCGGTCACCACCAACACCCCGCCCCCGACCGACGAGGATTCGGCTTCCCATGTTTTGCGGCTCCCGCCCAGGACTCGAACCTGCGGCCAAGCGCCATCGGTCTACCGTTTCAACCGGACGGTCGTCTGGATCACGAGCCACCTGCTCTCGACCAGCGGTTTCCCCTGTTCCCATGTTCCGGGTCCCCCGCCGGGGGTTCGAACCTATGCAAGACCGTTTCCGGGCTCCGCCACGCCACCTCCGCGCTGCCAGCCGACGCCTGGTGCCGGGTTCCCGCGTGCACACCCCCGGGAACTCCCGGGAACTCCCCAGGTCAGCCGGGCACACCCCACCCAACGCTTCGAGCCCTCCGTCCACTCGGTGGCGGCCACGCGTTGGGGCACATGCCCGCTTCACAGCGTGGTGCACCTGCCTCTGGTCGGCGGCGGAAGTCGCGGGCCATGGCCGGCTGACAGGATCGACTCCCCTGGCAGGAAGGTCATTGCCTACAGAGGAGCGCCAGAAGCGCCGCGCCCTGCATCTGAACGAACACCCCGTAGACACCGCGTGAGCATCTAAGCGGTCTGGGTGATGTCAGCTGCGTAGGGGTAGGCGTCCTGCGGGAGGGACGCGATGCCGAAGAACCTCTATCTCGAACTGACCGATGATCAGCATCGTGACCTGCGTGAACTATTGGGCCGACGCGTTCTGGCTCGGCATACCCGTCTGCGTGCGGAGTGTGTCCGCCTGCTCGACCGGGGAAGGACGGTGACCGAGGTCGCGGACCTGCTGGAGTGCAATGCGGTCACCGTCCGCGCCGCCGTCCACCGTTTCGAGAAGGTCGGGCTTGATGCGCTGGCGGATGCGCCCCGGCCCGGCCGGCCCGCCAGGATCCTGGGTCCCCAGGACCGCGCCGAGCTGGCCGACCTGCTGGACGGCTCGGCCGCCGCGGGGATCACCTGGACCGCCCCTGCACTGCGTGACTGGCTCCACGACGAGCGGGGCGTGGAGATCTCCGCGTACTGGCTGTGGGAACTCCTGCGCCGCGACGGATTCCGCTGGAAACGCACCCGCGACAGCGTCCGGCACCAGGCCGACCCCGTCCTCCAGCAAGCCGCCCGGGCTGAGCTGGAGGACTTGCGGCCTTGCGGCAGGCCGCCGATGCCGGACGGCGCGAACTGATCTTCCTGGACGAGTCCGGGTTCGCTCCGACCATGCCCACCGGCTACACCTGGTCGAGGATCGGGCAGCGGGCCGTGGTCCCCCGTCGGGACACCAGAAACCGCCGGGTCAACGTGCTCGGCGCCCAAGTCGTCGGCACCGCCTCGGACCTGGTCTGGCAGCGCACCTGCGGCAAGATCGATGCCGAGGTACTGCTGGAGTTCGTCTGCGTGCGGCTGGCGGGCCTGAGCGGCGGCGCGGCCGTGCTGATCCTGGCCGCCGACGGCCTCGGCGTTGATGTCATGCCCCTCTGGGAGCGCTGCAAGCCGTGCACGGTCGTGCTCGACAACGCCTCGGCGCACGTGGCCAAAATGTTCAAGGGCCACCGACGCCGGCTGGCGAAAATCGGGGTGGACCTGTTCTATCTGCCGCCATACAGCCCGGAGTTGAACAACATCGAGCTGGTCTGGCGCCAGGCAAAGTACCAGGACTACCCGCAGCGCGCCCAGACCAGCATCGAGGCCATCGGCGCCGCCGTCGACCGGGCGATGCAGCGGCAACGCAACCGGATCCGGCAAGCAGCAGCGAACTTCATCCAAACCGCTTAGAACCGTCGCTTCTTCCGGAACCGTCAGCCGATGATGTGTCGCAGATACGCCCGCGGATCCGCCAGGTACCGCCGCCAGTGGTCCACCAGCTCCAGCTCGTCCCAGGTCACCCGCCGCATCCCGTGCTCACCCACCTCGATGATGTCCGCGCCCGGCAGCGCGGTGAGCAGCGGGGAGTGGGTGGCGCACACGATCTGGCCGCCGCTTTGGACGAGCTGGTCGATATGGCCGATCAGTTCCAGGCACGAGCCGAAGGAGAGCGCGGCCTCGGGCTCGTCCATGACGTAGAGGCCCGGCTTCAGGAACTTGCCGCGGAAGGCCGCGAGGAAGCCCTCGCCGTGGCTCTTGGAGTCGGGGGCGAAGCCCTCCCGGTCGAGCGCGTCAAGGGCCGTCTCGGCGCGCAGGAAGAAGCCCTTGCGCGCCGACCAGCTGCGCGCCATGCGCCGGCCTCCGGCGGTCGCCGCCGCGTCGAAGCGGAGCCGCTCGCCCAGCGTGGACTTCTCGCGGTGCGAGGCGTACTTCCAGTCGTGCGAGCCGCCGTACGGGTCGAGCCCGAACCCCTCGGCGAGGGCCTCCACCAGGGTGGACTTGCCCGAGCCGTTCTCGCCGACGAGGAAGGTCACGGGCGCGGCGAAGCGCAGCCCTTCCGCCAGGAGCTGCCGCACACACGGCACGGACCAGGGCCATTCGCCCTCGTCCAGACCCAGCCCATTGGCGTACGCACGTTCGACAATCACAGGTCGAGTGTCCGCGATTCCGCCGCACCCGGCAAACCCCGCGAGGGCGCGGAAACAACACAGCGAGGGTGCGTGCCGGGCGGCGTGGAAACGGGCCTTACTCCCCCGAGGCCGCTTAGCGCTCGGAAATCACGGGCGGCCAAGTCGGTCATTCCTGCAGCGCAGGAATGACCGACGCCCCATACCCGTCGATCACCCGCTCCCGAGCGTCATGCATGTCGTACACCGCGAACTGATCGACTCCGAGAGCCTTCAACTCCCCCAGCTTCGCGACCTGTTGCTCCACCGTGCCGATAACGCGCCGTGGTAGCGCGGGTCCGTCTCGCCACGCGCCAGCGCCTGCTGCACCAGAACATCGATCGCGATGCCCTTCTCGGCGTGCATCATGATCAGCCCGCCGTTGTCGGACGCCTTCTGCATGGCCCTCAGAATCTGCCCGTCGTCGCTGTAGAACACCCCCGGGTAGGCAGTGAACAGCTTGAACGAGCTGATTCCTTCCTCGACTAGAAGATCCATCTCCCTCAGCGTTCGCTCGTTCACATCGGAGAGGATCATGTGGAAGCCGTAGTCGATGGCGCACTTCCCATCCGCCTTCGCATACCAGGCGTCCAGGCCCGCGCGCAGCGAATGCCCCTGGCTCTGTCGAACCAGTCGAACTGGTCGAGCTAGTGGTGTCCGGGCCCCGCGTACGCCGTCGGACGCGGCACCCCAGACGCGGCCGCGCTGCTCTATGACGCCTCCAACTGCACCAATCTGGTGGGTGATTGGGCCTACGGAGCATGGCGCCACAGCGGCTCACCCTCGCGCCGTCAGGCCGCAGCCGCCGTCTGCCTCGCCCTCGCATGCCTCCCGCGCGCCGTCCTCACCCAGGCATTCACCTGGGGCAACTCCGCAACCGCGGCAGGATCAGCGGGCGCCACGGCGATCACGGGTGGACGTAGGCGGGCACACGGCGGTTTCGTTGTGGCGGCGGGGGCCGCCGCGCTGATGATGCTTCTGGCGCTCGGCGGTATGCGGGCCTCATCGCCGGATGATCCGAAGTCGTCCGCGCCCGCAGAAGCCGTGGTGCCACTGGATCTTTCACACCCAGAAGCAACGCGAACGGCTCCACCACCGGTCTGACCAGCCATCTCACTCAGGAAGAGCTGCGCCCCGTCGGCTCCCCACCGGCTGGCAACTACGTTCAACATCTCCATGCAACCAGCAACCGCCACCGACGAAAACCGGCATACCACCCAACCGGAATCGGACATGGGGTCAACCATTCGCATGGCCCCATACCCCGACTTCCGGATATGGGGCCACCGCTCCCGACCCCACTCCCAGTGGGAGCACGCCCGACCAGCGGCAAGAGCGCAAGCACATACCCCCGAAGCCACCCGATCGACGGGGAGCCGCAGGCATCAAAACGGACACCGACGTGAACGTACGCGCAAGAAACCGAATATGCGGACAGTCGCCCCAGTGGGAGCAAACAGCCAAGGGGACACGTGGGAGCGCACTCCCGCTCCCACGCTCCCACCCGGGAGCGCCCGGAAAACAGAAAGGGGCCGTTCGAAAACGGCCTCTTACCTGCGACGTTCGAAAGTTCGAACTGTCGGGACGACAGGATTTGAACCTGCGACCCCTTGACCCCCAGCGGTGGGGTCGCTCCACACCCAAGCTCTCACAGGTCACAGCTCGCCATTGAAGGTTTCAACACCACCCACGAGGTGGCTCGCAGAACTACCGACCCGCCCATCACGGTTCGGACGACGATGGCGGCAACTCGAGGCCTTTCCCGGCCGTACGCCAACGCTGAGGCACTCAACTCGCCTCGACGCTTGCTGGACCGGGCCTGCCAATCCGCTGGATCGTGACGCTGCGACTGACCTACCTCGCCCTGTCGAGCGCGCTCGCCGTCATGCGGCTGCTCCCGATGAGCAAGGTCGACAAGGAGATCAAGGTACTGACGCTGCGCCACCAACTGACCGTCCTGCAGCGCCAGATCAACAGACCGCGTATCACCACTGCGACCGCAACCTTCCTGGCTGCAATCCTCCACTGGCCGCCCGGCCCAGGCTGCAGCTGGGTCCGATCATCTTCACCGGACACCGTCCCGCGGTGGCACCGCGACTTCATGCGCCGCCGCCACGACGCCGCGCCCCTGCCACCTCTGCGGGACCGAGGTATCCGCCTCATCAGCGCCGCACTCATCGCGCGCGCCTCCCGTGTCACGCCTACGGTCATGGCCACTGTCTAGAATCCGGCGGCAGGCACGCGAATTACGGAATGGACCTGTGCACCCTGGTTACGACAGCAGATAGCAGCTCCCCCAGCCTCGGCAGCACATCTTCGTGGAGTCCCTCCTGCTCACACCGCCGCCCGTCGTTGGCCGCGATCGCCGCCGCGAGCGGGCGCAGTGCCTGCGGACCGGTCATGGCCTGCTCCTGGGCCTGTCGCTGCCAGCCGCGCCGCTTCTCAGGGGACTCGTCGAGCATGAATCCCCGGGCGTATGTGGCCGAATCCATAGCGACAGGGTGCAGCGGACGGTCGACGCGCTGGGCGAGGTCGGCCACGATGCCGATGCCCGGCGGGTCGAGGTCCGTCCAGATGGCGAGGGGGACGTCGGGCAGCGCGCCGAGAAGACGGACGAGGGCGTCCGACACGAAACCTTCGAGCCAGATACGCAGCCAGCGTTCGCGCACGTCCGTGCGGTGCACCGCCTCAAACGTCTCCTGGTTCTCGATGAGGAGGATGCCCTCAGCGCGGTCAGTGAAGCGGCCGTTGCGCGCCGCGGTCCGGCCGGGGATCTCCAGGAACGGGATGTCGTGGTCGAAGTCGGCGACGAGCCGGTCGAGGTACCAGACACCCGGACCCTGGATACGCACACCGGTGTCCGAGGTGTGCAGGGCCGTCGCGAAGTCCCTGCCGATCAGCTCGCAGAAGGCCTCCTTGGAGGCGTCGGTCCAGCGCTTGCTGCCGCCCAGCGCCCGGACGGAGAGCTCACGTTCCGCGAAGGTCCAACCGCGATCCTGCCCCTTCCACCACTCGGCGGCCGCCCTGGTCGCGGAGGCGTATACGCTCCACGCCGTCGTGCCGGTGCGGCTTCCGTCGGGGACCCGCTTGACGCCTACCGGGAGGGCCGCCAACAGGGCTCGTTCCGCGTCCAGTTGGTCCACGTCGTCCATCATCGTGAGGAGTTCCCGGCGGGCGGTCTCCGCCTCGTAGCGCTTCGTGATGCGCTCGTGGCGGACGCGGCCCTTTCCGGTGCGCAACGGTCCCCCGGCACCGATGAGGAGGGCGCGCAGGGTCATGGCGTAGCGGCTGCCGAGCAGAGCCCGTTCCGCGCCGACCGGGTCGACGGAGTTGCGGCGCACCGCATTGTGTCCGAAGAGCTGGATGAGGTCACCGCGCTCTCTGGGGGTCATCGCCAATTTGAGAGGGCGGCGCAGTTTGCCGCCTTTGTATATGTGGTCGCGAACGGCGCGACAGAAGAGTGTCCCACCCGGCGTGCGGGTCCACTCCTCTAGGTCGGCGGGTAGGTCAGTCGGTGTCGCCCTCTTCGTTGCCGTAGCCATCGTCTCCGTCGTACGGATCATCGTCCTGCCCGACGAAGACAACGTCGGTCGCCGCGTCCCCGTACAGTGCCGCGTCAGTCATCTCGTGCTGTCGCTGCTCGGCGCCGTCCCACAGAAGCGGGGTGGCGAGGACGCCGCTGATCTCGGGATCCCGGAAGAGATGATAGGTGGCGACGCCGGGGACCTGACGGTGGAATCCGTTCTCGTCGTGGCTGGCCATGACGACGTCGAGGTCCAGGTCAGTGAGCAGCCCCATGCAGTCGCCGCGCATCTCCGTGTCGATGCCCGCGAACGCCTCGTCGAGGTAGACGGGGCGCGGGGCATGCCGGGCCGCGGCCCGGTAGTGCGCGGCGGCCGCGATGAACAGGGGCAGTTGCAGCATCACCGCCTTCTCACCGCCGGATCCCTTCTGGTGCTTCTTGTCCGTGAGTTTGCTCCACATGCGCGCGCCGTCCTTCTTGAACTTGATTGTGAAGCGAGACCAGCGCCGGTAGTCGAGGGCCTGGGAGAGGTGGCTCTTCCAGTCCCCCGCGCCGTCCTGTTCACGGGCCGCCCTGACCCGGTCGGCGAGGAAGTCGATGAGCCGGTCGCGCTCCCTGTCGGCGAGGGTTTGAGTGAAGCGGCCGTCGAGGGCGGTGATGGCGTCGTGCACGTCCTGGCTCTGCTCCGGGTCCGGATCCCAGTCCAGTTCCATGAGCAGGTTGGTCGCGGTGGGGCGGGCGGCGAGGAGTTCGTTCATGCGGTCGACTAGGTTGGTGGCCTCCGCCCGGCGCTGGCTGAGGTGATTGCCGATGCGACCCAGCAGGACCTCCGAGAAGAGCTTGTGCTCCTCCTCGTCGACGAGGCTGTGGCGGGTGTCGATCTCGTGGTCCATGGTGGCCAGGGTCTGCACCACGCCGAGGGGCGTGCCGTTATGCAGGACAGTGACGTGCAGGATGTTGGCGCGGGTCTCCTGGACGGGACGCCAGTCGGGTCCGGCGATGCCCGCTTCGAGAGTGCGGAACGCCCTGTGGAGCGCGGTCTGCGCCTGGTCATGATTCCTCTCCGCGTCGCTGAGGCCGGAAAGGTGCTGGCGGGCCGTGCCCGCGTGAGCGTCCAGGACTTCGTCGGTCACCGCGGTCTGCGGCGCCGCGTCCGGCAGGCTGGCGAGTTCCAGGAGGCCCAGGGTGTGCAGGGCCTGGAACTGCGCGCGCGACGTGGCGTGTTCACCTATTGCTACGGTCACGTCGCCCTCGGCGCGTTGCTGGTCGCCTTCCGCCAGGCCACGGTTGCCGACGACCTTCTCGCGGGTGTCCAGCAGTGTGGTGAGCGCGTCGTCGGTGGCCTGCAAGTCGGTCCGTGCCCGGGCGAGGTCCTCCAGGACGGTCTTGGCCCCGGGGCCGACGGCGGCCCGCTCCGTGGTGAGGCGGGTCTCCTTGTCCTGGGCGTCGTCCTCGAGCCGCTGGTGCTCCTCGCGGCGCCGCGCGAGGTCGCTCTCCCGCTCGTCGAGCAGCTTGCGGGCCTTCGTCTCCGCCTCCTGCCGCTGCTGCCACCGGTCGGCGGCGGAAGTGAGATTGACGACAGCGGTCCGGTAGTCGTGCAGCGCGGTCTCCTGGACGCGGAGTTCGGCGCGTCGGGGACTGGTGCGATGGGTACGGGCGAAGTGCCTCAGAGCACGATCGGCGTTCTCGTACTCCACCAGACGGTCGTGCAGCCGCTCCTGCGCGACCTTCACCTCGGCGTCGATCCCCTTCAACACACCCTGTGCAGTGGCCAGTCGAGCACCCGCCTCGATGAGCGGCTGCTGCGACGGCAGCCGGTTCCGCTCGTCCGTCATGCGGTCCAGACGGGCGGTGGCCTCGGTGCGGGCCGCGTCGACGGCCGCGATCTGCTCGTCCTGCGCGCGGAGCCGGTCGTCGAGCAGGGTCAGTCGACGCCGGCGTTCGGCTTGGCGTGCCGCGACGCCGATGTAGGAGGCGTGGTCGGCCTCGGTCCGGCCGTGCAGGGGGCCGTTGCGCCAGGATCCGTCGGTGCCGATCCAGGTGCCGGCACAGTCGGCGTCGCCGGGCGTGTGCAGGCCGACCCCGCCGAGCAGCGAGCGGACGGTGTCCTCGCCAATACTGGGGTGTGCCACCGGGGTCAGGGTGTCGGCCAGGGTGGGTGCGGGCGCAACGGACCCTGCCACCAGCACGGTCTCCAGGGTGTCGGCCGCCAGGAGACGTCCGCCGGGGGTGACCCAGGCGTCCAGCATGCCCGAAGCGTACAACGCGGCCTCCAGCAGGGCGCGGACGTGCTGCGGTGTGTCCTCGGCGAAATCGACGAGTCGCCACAGCGGCGCGCCGTCCTCACGCGCCTCCAGGTCGCGGGGCCTGCGCCGCACCGCGGGTGCGGGCGGCTCCGGGTCGTTCTCGGCCACGACGCGCTCCCGGTCCTCGCGGAGCCGGTCGCGCTCCTCGGTCAGAACCGCTCGGCGGGCCTTGAGATTGGCCCGGCGCTCCTCGATGCTGGTCCGCTGCGACTGAGCGGCGGCGTCGGCCGCGGCGGGCAGCGTCGGGCCCCGGTCGGATGCGTAGCCGTCCATGGCTGCGACCAAGGCTCCCAACTGCCTCTCGTCGACGACGAGTTCCTCCAGGCTGTCGGCCCAGTCAATGACGGCCTGGCGCAGCAGTTCGGCCTCGTCCTTCAGTGCCTTCTGCCGGTCGTGACCTTCCTTCTCGGCATCGTCGCGGCGGGCCTCAAGGGTCTTGTGGTGGTCGTGTGCGGTGTCGTGGCGGAGCCTGGCGCCCTCGGTGGCGTCGATGAGCCGGTGAGTATCAAGGACGGCTTTCTGCCGCGCGTGGATCGTGGCGTCGAGGAGTTCGGCCGCGCCGTCGGGCGTGCCGCGCAGTCGGGCACGTTGGCGGGCGTGGTCGTCGCGCAGGCCCGAGCTCTCGGCGAGGGCCTCGGCGTGCCGTTCCCGTTCGTGGAGTGCCTCGGTGGCCTCCGCGACCCTGATCTGTTCGTGCGTCCAGTCCTGCCGTGCTTCGTCGTGGGAGGCCTCGGCGGCTCTGGCGTGGCCCGCGGCCTCGTCGGCGTACCGGCGGGCCTGTTCGGCGGCACGTCCGAGCAGGTCAAGCACCGCGGCTTGCTTCACCTCGGGTCGCGCACCGAGCGTCGTGACGCGGGCCTGGTGACGGATGCGCCGGGTGGTGAGCTCCCGCTGCCGGTCGGTGAGGTCCGCGAGCTGCTCGTGGATGTTCTCCAGTGCGGTCCCGGCCTCGGTGCGCCGGGCTCGGGCGCGGTCGAGTGCCCTCCGGGTCGCGCCCATCACGTCTGCGCCGTGGGCCACCATCGTGCGGGCGTAGCTCTGGTAGGCGGTATGGAACTGGCGCAGCGCCTCACGGTTCGCGGTGTGTCGCTGCATCTCCTCGCGCTCCCGGGCCAGTTCGTCGAACCGGCGGGCCAGGTCGTCGAGCAGCCGCGGGTCCACGGGCGGCAAGCCGTCGGTGAGCAGGCCGGTGAGTTTGTCGACGCTGAAGTCCTCGCTGAGCTTGGGACGGCGCAGCGTCAGCAGGAGGTTCACGAGCGAGCGCAACTGGGCGACAGAGGCGAAGCCGAAGAGGTGCTTGCTCAAGTGCTGCTGGTAGTCGGTGGCGGACTCGAAGACGCAGGCCTGCCCGAGGACCTCCTTCAGGCGCTTCATGCTGTGAGGCTGTCGTCGGGTGTTGTAGAGCGCGAAGTCGTCGCCTATACGCTGGGATGTAGCGAAGAACCAGCGGTCGGGCGCTCCCTTCTTGGTCTCGAGCGCTTTGAGGCCGGCGCCGATGGTGACGTACTCGAAGGTGCCGTCGTCGGCGACGCGCCCGTACTCGCACCAGATGTAGCCCAGGCGCTGGCCGCGCCCGTCGTACAGAAGGTTGTCCCGCATGGTGCGCCCTGAGGTGCCGAACGGGTCGAGGCGGCGTGGGGTGAGGTTGGCGTCCAGGAGGAAGGGACTGCTGACCTCGAGGACCTTGCTTTTGCCGCTGCCGTTGCGTCCGGTGAGGATGAGTCGGCCATCGTGGAAGAGAAACTCGTCCTCCTCGTACTGCCAGATGCCGATCAGGCCCATGCGCAGCGGCTGGAAGCGGGTCCGCCCAGGTATCGGCAGCTGTCCGTCGAGAAGCCGCTGAAGACGTGCGTGTGCCGTGGGCAGGGCGGGGGGTGTGGTCATGGGGTGGGCTCCCGCGGCTCTTCGGGCTCGGCCGGTGTTCCGTACACGAGGCCCATGTCGGCGTCGACGCGGCTGGGTGCCGTGGTCGAGCGGTAGCGGGCAAGCGCGGGCAACAGGCGTATGCCGGTGGGAAGTTCGTCGATCAGGTCGAGCCGGGCGAGCAGGAGCTGAGCCTCGTGCAGGACGGTGTCGGCGGTCAGCGGACGTTGCTTGATGTTCTTGACGACGCGGGTCAGTTGGTCGGCCACGTCCTGGGCGAGTTCGAGCAGGCGGGCCGTGGGGACGGTGCGCCGTCGGAAGGTGCTGTTCTCCTCGTGCCACAGGGCGTCGGCCAGGAGGAGAGCCGCGTACGGAACGGTCGTGTCGTGCGGGAAGCGGAGGTCACCGAGTTCGTCGTCGACGACGGCGGCGCCCTCGGCCCGCACTTCCACCTGGGTGCCCAGCCCGTTCTGCACGGCGGCGACCAGTTCCCGGCGGTGGTGGGCGTAGTACTCCTGCTCCTCGCCGGTGAGACGGTCGACGTACAGGACGGGCTCGTCGACAAGGCGGCGCATCAGGTGCTGTCGGATACGCCGCTGCACGGCTTCGTCCGTGCGGGGCTCTCCGGTCTCAAGCAGCCCGTCGGGTCCGCCCGCCTGGCTGGGCGCGGTGGGGCCGGACAGCAGGAGGGTCGCGGTCCGGTGGTGGACGGTGTAGAGCGCGTCGCCGTCACCGGCCATGTAGCCGCGCTCCTGGGTGGTGTGCTCAGCGCGTTCGACGGGGGTGAGTACGCCGTGGTCGCACAGCAGACGGATGGCGGCGACGAGGTTGGCGCGCTCGCGGTACTGGGTGGGGTCGAAGGTACGGACGCCGGGTTCGGCGGTGGTGCTGGTGACAATGCGCTCGGCGAGTTCTGTGATGACGGTCTGCGGGCCGCAGTCGTCCACGGCCGCGAGCAGCAGGCAGTACAGCGCGCACTGACGCCCCGTCGGCGCGTCGGCGGGGTGGCGGGTGCCCGGGGTGGGGACCTTGTGGAGACGCGCCAGGTCGCGCTCGACGTGCAGCCGCCAGCCTAGCTGGTGCTCGAACCACTCCTGTAGCACGGCCTGGTGGCCGCGGACCAGCGCGAGGGCGCTGTCGTTGCCGTGCCCCCTGCGCAGGAGCGGGCGGTCCAGCAGGATGCGGACCGCGTCCTGCAGCTCGGCGGCCTCGGGGCCGTGCCAGCGGGTCATGCCGACGCTCCGGCCAGGGAGGAGACGGTGATCTCGAAGTCCTGCAGCGCCAGTTGGCCGTCCGGCGTGCCGATGCGGGCGCTGTCGGCCGGGCGCGCGGGCGGTGCCAGGACGACGAGAAGACGCCCGTCGCTGGTACGTGCACGGCGCAGACCGTCCTCTCCGCGCCTGGCGGACAGGGCGATGGTCAGGCAGCGCAGCAGCAGGGCGGCCTCGCCCGCGGGCAGGGTAACCAGGGCGGACAGCCGGGTCGGCCCCCGTGCGATGAGGGCGTCCTCGGCGGTGGCCCGGGCCTCGTGGTGTCTCGCCTGGCGGTCGGCGAGGCTGCGCTTGGCGGCCCTGGTGTCGGCGATGGCGGGCGGGGCGCCGGTGCTCGCGCGCGGGCCGTGTTGGCGCAGCCGCGCCGATACGGGGGCTGGGCTGTCGTTCCACCAGGTGGCGTCGGGCAGGTGGTCGGCGTCGTCGTCGAGGGGGTGCGGGTGACCGAGGTGGCGGGCGGGGTTCATGCCGAACGCGGCCCGCCACAGACCGCTGACCGCGCGCTGGTCAGGGGCGTTCTCGAACCACCGGGCCAGCGTGGTGAGGTCGGCAATGCGGTTTACACGGCGGAAGCGACGGTCGTTCAGCTGCTGGACGATCTGCATGATCTGGCTGACGGCCTCGGCGGCCCGCTCCTGCAGGATGTCCGTGACCGGCGGCCGGTCCTCGTCACCGTGGAACCAACTGCGCAGCCCGGACCACTGCTCGACCATGCGCCGCCGCTCCCGCTCGACGACGTCCTCGCGGCTGCGCCCGAGCACCGGGCCCGCGTCGACGGCCGCGAGATCACCGAACCACGCGAACAATCCGGCCTGTTCGGCCTGTCCGATGCCATGCGCGATACGGGGTGTGTGGCGTTCCAGGGACACGATGAAGGTCCGCAGGTAGCTCACGACGACGTCCTTGTAGGCGAGAAACGCCTCGACCTGCAGCTCACCGTCGACCTCCAGGGACCGGTTCAGTCCCTGCACGAACAGCTTCGCGTTCTCGGAGAGGTCGAAGAAGCCCCTGGTGAGCCGGTGGTACGCCGCGTAGGCAACCGCCGGATCGAAGTGCGGGCGGTCGAGCAGGGCGGTGAGTTCATCAAGCGCTTGGAGCACGGCCGGCAGCATGGACGCCTGCAGGGAGCCCGTCGTCCCCATCTCCCGGTCGATACGGACCACTTCGCGGTGGATCTGCGCGCCCTGCGGCGTCAGCTGGTAGAGGTGGTCCCTGCGCAGGTACTCCTGGACCGTGTCCTTGCGGCGGGTGTTCTGGATGCGGTCGACGTTGCCGTTCCTGTAGAGCTCCGCGAGAAGGTTCTCCATCAGCGGGATGTCTCCGCCGCGCCCGGACGCGGCGTGGGCGGCCGCGACGCGGGCAGCTATCTCCCCGACGGGCAGGTGGATACCCAGCCGCGCTTCCTCGTCCATGAGGACGTCCAGGGCGAGCCGGAGGAAGACAGCATGTTTGTCCACCAGGTACTCCACGATGGGCATCCGGCCACCGCCAGAGCCCAGGGATCCTGACCAGTCACCGGCACCCTCGGACTCGTCGCCGGTGTCACTGGTCTCGGACGACACGAGTGCCTCCTTCTCATGCACCGCAGAAGACCCGGAGGTGTGCACCGGATCGCTCATGTCACTGCGGCACCGTAAACGAGGAACCCGGCCTTCCCCTCACGCTGGAAGACTTTGTGTCCCTTCTCACCCGTTAGCACACTTTGCCCAATGTTCGACGCGATAGAACTGCCGTGTCGAATATGGAGGCAGAGACATGAGGAGGGCTTCAACCATCCGAGGCAGACAGCGGGCATCAGAGGGAAAGGACCGGGCCTTGTGGTGCGGCCAATCCGTGGAGGTCAGAGCGGCGAACAGCAGCAAGAGCAGGCCGGGGACGGCCAGCCCGATCATTACGGCGAGGCTGTATCTGGGGAATCACGGCATGCAGGCAGCGGATCCAGGACGCCGAACTGGCAGGCAGGGTCTCGTAGTCGCGGGTCAGGCGGCAGTGCAGCATGAGCGTGCCGAAGGTCTGCTCGGCGATCCACCGCTTCGGTGACGGGGCGAACTCCTTCGTCTGCGGATCGCGCGAGATCAACTCGACGGCGATGCCCAGCGCTCTGCCGTGCTCGATGACGGCGTTCTTAAACCCGGCATCGACCCAGCTCCTCTTCACGTTGCTTCGGACAATCGCTCCCGCAGCCAGCCGCCCTACTGCAAAGCTTGCCGCGTGATGTATGTCGTGACAGTGGACGCCGAGATAGCCGAAGGCGCTCCGGAGATGGACGAGTTGCACCGCGTTGGGGCCATCACGCTCCTGGAGCAGGGGCTCGACGCTGTGGAAAGTATCGAAGGCCCGGACGGGATGGAGGTGGAGCTTGGCGAGTCCGTCGTCGCTGCCCACCCGGGCGGCGCGCTCCTGAAGATCTTCGCCCACGCTCCCACCCTGGAGATCGCCGAGGAGGCCGTTCGTGCCCTCGTCGAAGAACTGCTGGAACGTACCGAGTTGCTGGCCGCGTGGAGCGTTGAGAAGTGCGAGGTACAACTCCGTCCAGATCTCGCACAGGAAAGCCTGGACGCCGCCTCAGGCCCCGACGCCCCACCAATGGATCCAGCGGTACGCCGGGCACACCTGGCCCCACCTCAAGCATCTGCGCCGAGCCCGGAGGAGATCGCCGCGGACTCCGCGAAGGTTCGCCGACAGATGCTGTCCCTCGCGCACCAGCTCAAAGCCTTCGGGCCACAGATGTTCGGCGTGATCACCGAAGAGGACCGGAAAGACGAGGAATTCGGTACCTACGAGGGCACCTTGGACGAGGACGCGCAGCTGGCCGCCGGAGCCCTGATCTGGGCCACGGACGTGATGGTGGACCAGCTGTTCATGGACGTGCACACCCTGACGGAAGGCGACACCAACGCTGCCGAGTGCGAGGACGTGCTATGGCACCTGGAAGACCTGCCCAGCCGCTACGCCCTGCGCTATGACGAACAGTTCGCGCGCCGCTTCCTGGTCACGGTGATCGCCATGACCACGCGGTTCACCCACGGCACATTCACGCAGCTCAGCTGTGTCGCCGAGGAGTTGGCGCTGCGCCTCCTCCTCGATGAGGCCAAGGTCTGCCTGGAGACGTTCGGCCTCCTCGACGACGGCGTCGAGCAGGCCCTCGACTGCCTCGCCGACCTTGTGTATGAGGATATGGATCACGAATGGCTCTACGACGACGCCACCGACGGCATCGACGACAGTCCCGTCGGCGAGATACTGAGGATCGCCCCCATGGGGCTCGCTGACTGGTTCAGGCCCTTCAACGAAGGCCGTTGCGTGCACCCTTACGCTCTGGAGACACCGGCTGGAGACGACGAACCGAGCAAGGGGGAAGCCGAGCCGAGTTGATCTCCTGCTCCAGTGCAGGCCCAAGACGCATCCGCGCGAGCGGACCTATAGATCTAACTCCTGGTCGCTGGGTTCTTGCGGGCGCATCAGGCCATGAACTGCCTGTAGGTGCCCTTTGATGACAGGGCGACAGGGCCCGCACAATCACGGCATGACCAATACCGTCGAAGCAGCCTGGCAACAGGTCCTGACCACTGTGTGCGAACCTCGCCGACCGGAAGAATCGCCGCTCTGCGCCCCGTTTGCCGAGCTGGCGCTGGTGGCGCATGCCGAGCCGCTGCTTCGTCAGCTCTTCCCCTGGACCGGTATGTGGGAGTTGCACTTCAGCAGGTGCACCCAGGCCCGCTACACCTGGGACATCCCGTTCATCGGCGCACTGGGAGACGGCCGGTACTACGTTGAAGGGCCGAGCCGGACCAGCCCGCGCATCGCCGAGACTGACAGCGCACCATCTGCAGTAGCGATGGTCGTCGATCGCCTGCCACCGCACTGCGGCCCGGCCTTCATCGGCCATGCCGAGGAACTGGCCGCCTATGAGAGAGCGCAGGACAGCAGGTAGAAACGACCGGTCGGCGCCGCTGAAACCACTCCATAAACGATCTTGAAGCCGGGGTCCAGGCGCCGCCCTCAGGCCCTGAGGCCCTCAGCAACGAGCCCTGCGCTTCCGCGAGCCGCCGCCACGCCAGATGCCGCAACACTGTGCACTACCGACGCTGCGCCCATGACCTCACCTCTGCAGCCGCCCTCCCACTCCAAGCCGACGACTCCCGAACCTGCCCTCCCCCAGCTGTCGCCTCCGTGCCAGCATCCCGCCGCCGCACTGCCGGACCTCGCCAGCGTCCTGCTGTCCGCGCTGGCCCAACTCGCCAACCGCCCCACACCCGGCCTGCCCGATGCACCCACCGTCGCGGGCTACGGCGCCCGCGTCATGGACGTCGCGCTCACCGGCCTGCAACCCACCACCCGCGGCGCCTACCTCGCCGCCTGGCACCAACGCATCCTGCCCACTCTCGGCACCCTCCCCATCGATGACCTCACCCCCGGCATCATCGACCGCGCCATCCGCACCTGGGCCGACGCCGGACACCACCACTCCGCCATCAAGAACACCCTGGCCATGCTCGCCCGCATCACCCGCCAGGCCACCCGCGACGGCTGGCTCACCCAACCCCCACAACCCCTCAAAGGCTGGCAACACCTCTACCTCGACACTCAGGACACCGAGACCGAGCCCCGAGGTCTCGCCCTGCCCGACTTCACCACACTCTGCCAACTCGCCGACGCCCTCACCGACGCCTCACACCACCACTACGCCGGCTGGGGCCATGCCGTCATCTTCGCCGCCTGCACCGGCGCCCGCATCGGCGAAATCTCCGGAGTCCGCGACATCGACTCCCACCTCTGGCTGTGGAACGCCCGACGACAGACCACACCAGCGCCAGGCGGCCTCGTCGACAAGACAACCAAAGGCCGACGACGCGCCCGCCTCATCCCCCTCGTCGAACCCATCCGACCACTTATCGCCGCCCGCATCACAGCAGCACAGGCCACGCCCGACGCGCGCCTATTTACCGGGCCTGCCGGTGGCCGCATCACCACAGCAGGCCTGCGTCGCGCCACCCACTGGGACGACGTCACCGCCTGCCTCGGCCTCCCCCACCTACGCCGCCACGACCTCCGCCACACCGCCCTCACCTGGATGGCCGATGCTGGCGTCCCCCTCCACGTCCTCCAGCAAATCGCCGGACACCGCAGCATCACCACCACCCAGCGCTACCTCCACCCCAGCATCCGCTACCTCACCACCGCCGGACACACCCTCACCGACTACCTCAGCGGCAATTGCCAGCCCATCCCCGGCATCCCACGACACTGGTAGCGCTCCGCACGGCGAACACCACAGGGGCTTCAAAGGATCGAACGCCGAAATCGGACACCTGGGAGCACAGGCTCCCAGCACTCATCGGGATTACTCCCAGGAAAAGAGGACCCATCGGGCAATTTCACGCATTTAACAATGCCGATCCCCGACGCACCACTGGACATCCACGTCTTTCTGCAGCCGTAAGCGCCCATTCAGCCCACCGGGCCCTTACCCGCCAGACATGCCGACCGTCGAACGGCCACCACACCACACCACTGCGGCGACCTGAGCAGAAGCACCCCGCGACCACCCCCCGCATGCTGAACTTGTTCGGTTTCGGGAGCGCCGATCAGTAAAGTTGCTTTCAGCCGGTCAAACAGACAATGGCCGGTTCGAGAAACCTCGAACCGGCCGTTGACCTGCATATTTAACCGACTAAAACAGTCGGGACGACAGGATTTGAACCTGCGACCCCTTGACCCCCAGCGCTGCGGTCGCTCCCGCGTTAGCCCTTAGAGTCTCCAGTGCGCCGTTGAAGGTTGCTCGCGGCGACCGCACGGAAGTTATGGAACTACACGCCCAGGGTCCACAGTTCAGTGCCTCCGACAGAGCTTCCTGGCTCCTTCCTGCGGTGCGCGCCTTTAGCAAGCCGTCAGTTCTCATCTCGTTCCGCGGCGCCGTGGACTGCCGGCCGATAGCACGCCTACTGCGCGCCGTTGCGCCACGCCAGGCGCTGTTGCAGGAAACTGCCAGCAATACAACACCTCCAAGCCTCGCTCTCTTCTGCTTACGCAACACTGCGGCTCGAAAAGCAAGCCAAGGCCCAGCGGGGCCGTTTGCACCGGATCGTTCCGTGCGATCGTCCTCTCAGTGGAGTGCGGTCCTGCAAAGCTGGCAGCGTGATGTATGTCGTGACAGTAGACGCCCGGCCATGGCTCACTGGTCCTCGATCGAGAGCGAGATCGACCGGCTCGCCCGACAGGCACGCGCCTCCCTCAAGGCCATCAGGGACTGGCCCGTCGAACGGCGGGAGCTCTGGCTGGAGTTGAGCGTTCTGTCGGAGTCCGTGCGCATCGCACGTGCGCAACCTGACGCGGTAGCGCGGGAGGTGCGGACGATGGCGGCACGTCCGAAGCTCTTCCAGAGGTTCCGCGCGGAGCTACGTCCCCTCCTGGAGCTCGTGGGGGATCTGGAGACCCGTGAGATGAGAGCAGCGCGTCTGACCAGGAGCGCCCACGCCCTTCGGGACACCTCGGACCCCGAGCGAATCGAGTGTCTCCTGAGAAGGGTGCTGCGCAAGCGACCGCGAGGAATCTCGGCCGTCTCCGTCAAGAAAATCAAGGCCGTCCCCGGCCTCCACGCTGGCCCCCAGCCGGTCGCTCCCGAGCAGGAACTCGTCCGCTGGCTGCGCAGTACGCCGGATTCCGGCGGCCTCGAAGCCCGTGTTCCGCCAGTTCCAGCAGGGATGGCGGACGTTACACGCGGGCAAACGCCGGGACTTCGACGTACTCCTGACGGCTCTCGGTGACTGCTTGCTCTCGGCAGACGCCGAGTACACCGCCGACCATGCACTCGGCCGACTCGCACAGCACTACAGGGCCGCCCCCTCCGGGACCGCGTGGAGGACGGCGACAGCGAACCTGCGCCGCCACATCGCCGACGACCTGCGCTGCGTCCTAGAAGGCGCACCACCCTGGCTCCTGAGCCTGGCGCCGCCCCTGCTCCTGCGTGAATGCCTGTTCACCAAGGGCCGCAGGGACGAGGAGGGCCTCAAGGAGTTCCTCTCCTCATCCCCCGCCTGATCGGCGCTGCGCGTGAACTCGCCGACGACCTGGAGGGGTTCGAGAGGTATGCCAGGGAAAGGCGTGCCGCGCTCCTGCGGCACCGGAACGCCGTCGCGGACTCGCTCCTCGACGACGCGCGCAGGACAGCCTCGACCCCCGTGAGCCGGGTCGAAGCCTCTCGGGACATCGCAGCCGCGCTCGACGCAATGTGGTCCGCGCTCCGGTCCGAGATGGAGAACAACGCGGGCGCAGGCGGCGAGAATCCGCAGATCGCGCACCTGGAGATCGACCTCGACTTCGTCCGGCGACTGGACACGGCCCTGCGGGATTACGACGCCGCGGTCCGCGCCGTGGTCCACCCGCACGCGAACGACCCGTACGTCATTACGCTCACGGGCAGCTCGCCCCTCGCCGCGGCGGTCGAGCGCGCCACCGGTCCGTAC
The DNA here is from genome assembly GCF_040686095.1 of Streptomyces sp. NPDC086554. Taxonomy (NCBI): domain Bacteria; kingdom Bacillati; phylum Actinomycetota; class Actinomycetes; order Kitasatosporales; family Streptomycetaceae; genus Streptomyces; species Streptomyces sp. NPDC086554. The sequence goes on along the minus strand of NZ_JBFBJK010000026.1, from coordinate 106 downwards.
TGTCTGCCGGGCAAGGGGCACCGCGAGTCGCTCCAGAAGCTGCGTGACGACACTCAAGAAGGTGTGTCCCAGAGTGACTCCGCACGGCAGGAGGGCGCCCGCTGGT